>NZ_JBOEFX010000074.1:0-50031 GCF_050633125.1 Lewinella sp. | reverse complement strand
GAATACGCATAATTTGGTTCGTCTTAAATTTTAATAAAGGGGCTATATCTACCAGGCTTCTCCATGTTGCTCCTCGAAGTGCTCAGGAAACCAAACTGGGACAGGTAAATCATTATCATAGATAAACGCTGCCAGCTGCTGTATCTCTGCTAATGGCAAGGAGACCGGAGGCATCAACCCAAACCGGCGTATGGGTCCGCGCATTACCGCATTTTCTTTGGTGGGCGTTACCGTAAATGTGGCCAATCGCTGCACAAAAACATTGCGATCCGGGTACAGTTGCTGGTACTTGTTTTTTATGCCAGCCAACGGAGGAGCCAGCATATCATCATGGGAAGCCGACTCGGGATTGTGGCAGGAATAACAATGCTGTTTCAATAGGCGCGCACCTTCTTCTTCCGACAATGGGGTAATTTGCTCCAGGTCGGCCAATGTTTCAGCGGTGAGTACTTCTTCTTTATTGGCAGGTTCTGATTGGCAGGAAAAAGTTATGCCACTTAGAAAAAGAGCCACGACAAACAAGGTTGCCGTATGGCTAACACGGTTCCAAGTAGCCCTCTGTTTGAAAATGTATGGAGCAATTATCTTTCGCATCGTCCAATGGGTGTTGGTTCAATCTCAAAGATCAGTCCTCCCCCATTGGTATTCTGTGTTCTTGATCACAGAACCAGCCAATAATTCAGCTTCAGTACCAAGGCACGGTTTTTGGGCCCCCAAACTTCCACAGCGTAATTATCGGTATACACAAAAAACAACCACGACAATGGTCTAAACTGCCATTGTAACCGGCTATTGATGTTGAAATTATCATCTTGGGTATTGTATTGCACGAAAGTGTTCCAAAAGAGGTTCTTAGAAAAATTCACTTCAGCTCGTGGGCCAATCAGCCACAACTCCTGCTCACCATAATTCTCAGGAAACTTCAGTCGGTTGTATTCTGCCGAAAAAGTAAAATTCCCCCAGGGTTGTACGCGGTACTGGGCACTCGCTCCTAGCAAAATACGCTGACCATTATAAAAACCACCCGACTCGGCCCGCAAATTGAAACCAAATCGCTTGCGCTGATCAGACGAATAATTCATACCATAGTCTAGGTAATTATAGCGGCCAGCAGGTAGTGGATCTTCCTCTGTAAAATCAAAGGGAAACAATAAGTCCGTCGTAAAACTGGTTCCCCCAACGACCAACCGGGAGGAATTGGGGAACACGGCTTCTGCAATAACGGACGTCGTTCGTTCATTCAAGCTATAGTCATCGTTCAGAAAAAAGGCGTTCTCAAGAGTGATATTCAGGTTTTGCAACCCGTCTGCGGCGGGCAATAAAGTAAGGGAGACAGGAGTATAAAGAATCTTGTATCCTCTTCGAATCGTTGTATCTCTAAAGGCATCATAATTCTCCAGGCGATTCACAAAACCCACGTCTGCAAAATAGTTTTCCCCTACAGATACGTAGTCAACCAAAAGGTTGAAATTTGCCCCCGTATAAAAGCCCCCCATGTTATAAAAGGTGTGCTCCTCTTTCACCCCTTCCCGAAAAGCCCGGTGATACCCCGCCCAGCCTTCCCAACTGCCATCGGCACTTTGATAATTAAACTCCAAGTCAGCATTGCGGTTGTAATCAGTAGTACTAAACTCACCATCCACAAAAGCTTGCCGGTTGGTAAACATCCCCCTAATCGTAGACCGCTCCAATACCCGATGAGAAAAGGCTGCCGTCATATAGTTCTGCCCGTCTTGTATGTCGTTGGCCTTGGTTTGCACTCCCAGCACTCCTATCCGCAAATCGTCGGTCACATTGCCCGTCAGGCGCGCACCAAAGGTGATGGGCACCGCTTGGCCATCTTCATCCAAGCCAATACGTCGGCTAAAAAAAGGCCGCGCGGGAGGAATACCAAAGCTGGCAAACAGATCGCTGTTCTCTAAAAAGAAATTCCGCCGCTCCGGAAAAAACAAACTAAACCGGGTCAGATTAGTCTGCTGCACATCCACATCTACCTGACTAAAATCAGGGTTCACCGTAAGGTCTAGGTTGAGCGAGGGGCCCAGTGCTATCTTGGCATCTACGCCGGCCTGTCCTACAAAATCTTCCAAATTTTCAGGGTCCTCGGCTTCTTTATCTTGCTGATAAGCGCCCGACAGGTAAGGTATTATGGCTACATTGCCTTTCGCCACCGGAGGCGCAGCATCCCATAGCAGCTTACCGGAGTATCCTTGGTCAATTCCCCAGAATTGTCGCGGAATCGGTGCCCATACGTGAAACTGATTGTGCTTGATGTCATTCCTCAAAAAATTGATCCCCCACTCCGTCGTGCCCGCTTCATAGCGCAAGGTCTTAAACGGAATGGCCATCTCTACCGTCCAGCGATCATCGTATTGCTGGGTCTCTACAAACCAGATATTGTCCCAGTTATTGTTCCAATTACCATCACCGCTGCCGCCTCCCAGAAGGGCCTCCATCTGTACACCCAATGGGTTTACGCCAAACATAAAACCATTGGTGGCCTCGTTTACAGGATCCAACGTGACTGCTACAGCATCGCTTTCCCAATAACCAGCATCTCGCTTCAGCGTCTGAATAATATGGTTTTGGCTGGTATCGTAACAGACAATGCCTACGTACAAAAACTGGTCATCATAAGTCAACCGAGCTTCGGTTTTCAAGCTTGCCCGTACGCCATCACGCGGGTCTTTCTCCCAAAAACCATCTGCTACCGCTGCCTGCTGCCAGGAAGCTTCCGACAAAACCCCATCCAGCTGAATCTCGTCGCTTGATCGTTGAATACTAAGCTGGTGGGAAGATTGATTCGGGCGTTCGCTTTGAGCTTGGACAAAGCATCCAAACAGACAGCCTAGCAAGGCCAAAAAATGACGATTCATGGTGGTATAATTTGCGTTTCTTCGGTTAGGAGCCCTTCCAAAGTTCATGTAAAGTTGGCCCGGGAGCCACAACACAAAAACCCCTTCAGGAGTTCCGAAGCGCAAAGGTCGGAATTTATAGCTTAATCATTCCCATTTCTATAATGTTGCATCACCACCAGCCTATCGGCGGTGGCCAGGCTGTTCGCTCTTTCTGCTCCTTAAAATCGGGTTTGAAACCCGATTTTAAGGAGCGGAACCACTACCATCCTTTGCTGTTGCGTGCCTACCGGCCCACCGCGCTTCGGCCGCTGGCCTGCGCGTTTCTTTTGGGGCGGAGGGCTAATCGCACCAGTGCCAATCTACGTTCAGGCAGTCAAAGTCGGAAAGCGGAAGTGGGAAGTCGGAATTAAATTGGTGTATGCCGAGGGCATGGCTATGCCAAAGGTGTAAAGGTTGGAAGGGTGTAATGGTTGTTCAGGATAAGACAAGACAACGTCGGAGATCGGAAAGCGGAAGTCGGAAGTATCGTGACACACGAAGAAGAGGTAAACGTGCCATTAACAACCCTCTTCTATTTCCGACTTCGGAAAAGATTCCCCAATCGTACCAATGCGATCATACGTTCAGGCAGAGAGACCCGATCCATCAATCGACCACCGGGCCATTTTTCCGCTCAATATGCTGAAAATGCCGCTCCTGGTGCGCAATCACAAACCGGAAACTATCACCCAACTTCAGTCGTACCATTTTACTCAATGAGGTAGGTACTCGGTGCCCACCCAAATCTACTTGCCGGGCCCGTTGCAACAAATACAACAATCGGTTTTGGAACCCCAAGAAGGCTTCCAGTTCAGCTTCCACCTCCAATTCACTACTATGTGGGGGGATTGCGTTTGCGGGTGATTTCATTTTCACCTTAAGCGGTTGTTCCTCTTGTGCCGGACCAATAATGGTTGTAAAATAATTACCCAGCCAACCACTACTGAAGGTTTCTTTGGAACTGCTCTTTGCGCTATCCAGGCATTGCTCAATGGCTTCCGTGTAGAAGGTCGCATAAAAATTCAGATGATGCAGATGCTGCACAACACTCCAGCTATCTTCCGCCCCTGGGGCGCTTAGACGGGCTTCGCCAGCGGTACGGAGCTGAGCAATAACATCAATTCCACGTCGTACGGTGGCTTCCAGATTTTGCAATAATTCCTTACGATTAAATACAGGCATCGTTCCTTTTTTTGATTCTATCACAAAGAACTCGCTATTTCAGAAGAAAAATCTTGAGGAATGTCATGATTTAGAAATTATGCAAAAGCACTCACAACTTCACACTCCCCAGCAGCCGGCTAAAAGTCGCCGGATCAATACCTAAGTAGGAGGCCAGGTATTTATGGGGAATTAAGTTGAGTACATGAGGACTGCGCTCTAAAAGGGCCCTGAATTTTGCTTCTGCACCAGCCGTTTGTAGCTCTGCTTGCCGCAGCAACACCCCCTCAAAAGCCGTGGCAGCCAAGGCCAGCGACAATTGGTTCATCTCCGAAAAAGTCAGGCACTGCTCCATAAAAGCATGATAAGGTATGCGTAAGAAGCGGCTCTCCGTCAGGGTTTCCAGATAGAAATGAGACGGATGTTGCCCCAAGAAAGAGTCTGCTACACCACTTAGTGATGGCGCATAGGTAAACACCAAAGTAGCCTCTTTGGCGCCATCTTCGGTTAAGAAAAACACCCGCTGAATACCGTCCAATACAAAATAAAGATATCGCTCCCGATCCCCTGCTGTAGTCAGAATGGTACGCCGCTTAGCCGAAAAAGGCTGCCAAGCAGGTAAACAAGCATCCCATACCTCTTCTCTAATCTTGACTGTTTGATTAAAAAAGGCCTTCAACTGTTCTTTATCCGCATTAATATCCATCGTGTGATGTTATTTTCCTGTTAGCAATCAAAAAATACATACCCAATACTTGTTATTTTAGCAGATACTCTTATCTTTGCACCGCAAAATTAATAACTCGTAGTAATTATGCTAATTATCGACGTTCGCAGTGGCGAATCTATTGACAAAGCACTCAAGCGTTACAAGCGCAAATCTATCAATACTCGCGTGATTCGTGAAGTACGAAATCGTCGTGAATTTACGAAGCCTTCAGTAAAGCGTCGTAAAGAAACATTAAAGGCAATCTACAAGGAAGACAAATTTCGCAACGTCGATTAGTCATTCCCTACGAGGTAAAAGCCCCAGCACTAATAGTGCCATAAAATCCCAAATGTCCTTCCGGATATTTGGGATTTTTTATTGCAAAAGATCAAGCATTCATTACTTGATAAAGTTCATAAACTAGACTGAGAAAAATCACCAGCGCCATAGTTCATTCCTCCGAAATTGTCGGTATTAATCAATGACTACAAGTTATGAATAAGCTACATACCGTTGAACGCATTATGACTAAAAATGTCATCAGTGTATTTGAAACTGCTACCTTTTCTGAGGTCAAAAAAATATTTGACAACCACCACTTTCATCACTTACCCGTGCTGGATTTCGACAATAAACTAAAAGGTATTATCAGTAAAGAAGACCTTGGACGAGCTACTTACATTCTCAGCCTCAACTCTACTGGTGCTACCTACAGTGAAAAGGAGTTTGATTACCTCTCTGCTCACGACATGATGTCTGCCTATCCTGTTTTCCTGACACCCGACGATCAAATCGATCTAGCTGCTGATGTATTCCTGTCTAACAAGATGCATGCCCTCCCTATTTTGGATGATGGCAAACTGATCGGTATTGTGACGACCCACGACCTTCTGCGTTATGCCTTTACGGAGATGCGCACTGGTGTTTATTAGGCTTTTTCTGCGATAGGTAATTTCATTTGAAATATAACAAACAAGCCTTACCTTCGAGCCAAAATACACTATTGACATTTCCTTACCAGACTCAAACAGACACCCTCGATCTGCATGGCCTTGCAGTAAACATTACACACATTACCAACGGTGATGAGTTGCTTGATGCCTTAATCAAGAAAGGGGAAGATCATGAGGATTACCTCGACCAACGGATTCCCTATTGGGCAGACCTTTGGCATTCGGCCATTGCATTGGGAAGGTACTTGGTGCGTGAAAACATCATCAGCCCAGGGCTACGTGTAACAGAAATAGGTTGCGGCCTTGGGTTACCAGGAATTGTTGCAGGCATGTTAGGTGCGGAGGTTACTTTAACCGACTACCTGCCTGAACCTTTAGATTTCTTGAAGAAAAATTGGAGTCAAAATTTGCAAGTCCCCTTGCAAACGTTGACAATGGATTGGCGGAAACCAGCCGAACTCCTACAAACCGACTTGTTACTCGCTTCTGATGTCGCTTACGAACAACGTTTCTTCGCCGATTTGGAGCATGCTTTCAAAAAAATGATGAAACCAGGGGGGCGTATTATCTTGACAGAACCCTCCCGCCAAATGGCAAGAGGCTTTATCGAAAAGCTTCGGCACCGTTCTGATTATAAGTTACGATTAACTAAAGAAGAGGTTTCTTGGGATGGTGTTACCCGTTCCGTCAATATTCTGGATATTCTGGTACTTATTTGATTTCGCAGCAATTTAGGACAAGACTTTCGTAATCTGGACGATCATGAGAAAGGCGGTGAATGAAGGCATCTTTGATTTTTCCTTCATGGATAACGAATACCCCTGGCATTTGAAAACCGTCTCCGATCTGTCTAAAACCAGCGCCATTCCCTTCGATGACACTAGACTGAAATCCTCGGATCCATGACTGTAGCCCATACAACTGGGTAAAGTTACCTTTCACTAATCCAAATTTTGCGTAGTAGTCACACTCGGGGTCGCTGATATGAACGGCACCTGGTAATTCGTAACGCTGAAAGTAGCGATCAGCGATCTTGTTTTCTGTCATGTGTACGAAAACAACGCCAATTCCCTTTGATTCAATCCGGGGTTTAATCTTAGCAATATCACTCAATGCCTCACGGCAGAAGGTACAGCCAAAGTGTCTTAAGAAAACCAACAATACTGGGTGCTCAAAGGAAAGGTGCCAGAGGTTGGTACCTTGGTTAGTGAGCATACTCTCCATCGTCTCCTGGTCCACTAAAAATGTACTCATATACCGCTTCTGAAATGAATTTATTTCATTCTTGCCCATCTAACAAAATTAGGGTAGCTAATTGTTCATGACTTTTTACTAATTTTTACTCTTGCAGTGGGTACAAGTGGATTAACAAGCTACTTCAGAAAATAAAACGGGCTACCTCCAAATGAAGATAGCCCTATTGGTTCGCTAAACATTAGTGTTAAGCTGATTTGATCAGGCGTCAGAAACGGCCAGATCATTTTCGTACTTCCTGACTAAATTAGCTTGATTAGAAGCTAGGTGATTTAAAACCTTTAGTTCATCTTCCAATTTAGCGGAGTGTTCTTTGAATTCAACCAATTCGCTTAATGCTTTTCGTTTGCGGTTAATGTCCAAAATTCGATTCAGGGTCTGTTTTAAGGCAATACGGGTTCTTAGCAACCTCTGCTTGAGAGACCTACGATTCATGAGCATTGGGTTTGATGATAAAACGATTGTATAGCAGCTATAAAAACATATTCACAATTCTTACGCTGATCATCCCTCAAATTACGAATAATATTTTGAATATATCAGCTATTCCAAATTTTAACAAATAACAATTACTTCCTATAAAACCTTCCAATCCTCAATTTAGTTTGCCTGCAAAGGAATTTTAACATCCAATACCCCTTATTTCCTATACAAACTGTTACTGTTGAATTTTTGACCAATTCCGATAAATAACCCAGCCTGCTACCAAAGACAGCAAAAGGCTTACAGTAGCCTGCCCAAATGCACCATAAAGTAAAAATCCGGTACTAAATAACAAACCATAGACCAAAAAGCAGCCTGCAAACATACAGCTCAGCTCTAGCATAAATGAGCTTGTAGGGATAGGAGCGGCCAACTCTTCTGCTTTTTTAGCATACTGAATGACAGCATCCCAACCCGCTGAATGTGGACGAATGAGGCGGTAAAATCGAATAAGTGTGTCTTTCGAAGTAGGCCTGGTAAGGAAGGTTACCAAAACCCACCCTACAGTTGTTATCCCAACACTATACACCAAACGGGCATGGTCGGGTAAATCAACGGGGTGCAAAAACTCAAAATAAATTGCTACGAAGAAGGATATAAACATCGCTGCAATTTCAGAATAAGCATTGATTCTCCACCAAAACCAACGGAGGATGAATAAAAGTCCTGTCCCTGCTCCGATTTGGAGAATGATATTGAAAGCCGCCAGGGCATCTTCCAACGCCAGCGCCAACAACGCGGCCAATGCCATGAGAACAACGGTAGCAAAGCGGCCAAGCCGAACCTGTTGCTGCTCTGTTGCTTCAGGTTTCAGGAAGCGCCGATAGACATCATTAACCAAATAAGAAGCGCCCCAATTGAGGTGCGTAGAGATCGTAGACATAAAAGCGGCAATCAAAGCTGCTAACAATAACCCTAATAGCCCAGAAGGCATAAACTGCAGCATCAGCGAGAATCCGAGGTCATGCCCCAACTTACTCAACGCAATATCCGGTTTTGCCAAATGGATATAAACCAAGCCCTCCTCGGCCAGAGGGTCGGTCCATTTTGCTTTATCTGTAGCTGTCTTATTTTTTTCGTAATAAATATAGGCCAATGACCGTACTTCCAACGACATGGGATGATCTTGAACAATCGTTGCTAGTCGTTCATAATCAGCCTTTTTTTCCTGTCCGGAATTTTGGGCTATCTGATAGGCAAGGCCATCCTCTAAGGAAGCCAAAGCATCATCATCAAGGTGATTGTTTAAAAAATCTGCAGCATCCGCATGTACGTAAACCTGAGGCGTTGCAGGAGAAGGGTTAACCTTTAATGGGTAATAAATAAGGGAAGCTAGAGCAATCAGTAACCAAGGCCAAGGCCGGAGTGCATAATGAGTGATATTAAACAATAGCGTAGCACCAATCGCATGTTTCTCGTCTTTGGCCGACAGCATTCTCTGCACGATATAACCTCCTCCTCCAGGCTCTGCGCCAGGATACCAGACAGACCACCACTGCACTGCTAAAGGAAGAATAAACAGCGGCCATACAACTTCCCAATTATTAAAATCGGGCAAGAAGTTCAATTTTCCTTGCAAATTGGGATGAGCCAATAAGCTATCAAGCCCTTGAATATCCGGGCGATCAAGGATAATCATGGCAGCCCATATCATTCCCCCCATCGCCAGGACAAACTGAAAAAAGTCGGTAATGATAACACCTCTTAGCCCACCTAGGCCTGTGTATATAACGGTAACAAGAGAAGCAATCAGAACCGTTTGTACTGGCGTGAGCCCCAGTAAAACGCTCCCAATCTTAATTGCTGCCAGGCAGACGGTCGCCATGATCATGACGTTAAAGACAACGCCCAGGTAAACCGCTCGAAAACCTCGTAAAAAAGATGCAGGCTTCCCACTGTATCGAAGTTCGTAAAACTCGAGGTCTGTCAATACACCGGACCTTCGCCAAAGTTTAGCATACAGAAAGACCGTGAGCATTCCCGTGAGCAGAAAAGCCCACCAGACCCAGTTGCCGGATACACCATTCTGACGAACAATGTCGGACACTAAATTTGGGGTGTCAGCACTGAAGGTAGTGGCGACCATACTGATACCAAGGAGCCACCAGGGCATACCACGGCCAGATAGAAAAAATTCGGCAAAACCTTTACCGGCTCGGCGGGAGGTCCAGACCCCAATTACCAATGAGAAAAGGAAAAAGGCGGCAATGATGCCCCAGTCAAGGGTACTCAAACGCATAGGAAGGAACTTTAACGACGATAGCGTATTGGTTAATCGTGCTCAATTTAACAAATTCCGTGCCTTGCGCAATACTTTTAAGCCTCCGTATTCATCAAAAAAGCCGCAAGCAGTGCCTGCGGCTTTTTTTGATGCCTATTTATTCGTCTTCTTTCTTCTTACGCTTACGCCGTGTTTTGAAGAGATTGACAATTTCTTTGTCCGTCAAGAAGCCAAAATCAAGGAATGTTGCTGAAACAAACTTTTTGATATCCTGGTAGTCTTTACCACGCTTATCCGTATAGACTTTCAGTAACTTTTCAACATAAGTCATTGAAAGTTCTTTAAGGTCTTGGTTAAACTTCTGGTTACCAAAGAGCCCCATGTAAACCGCAAAAAGCTTTGTAATTTCAAAATATTCAGGGTAATCCTTTGCTTCAAGATTTTTAACAAAAATGTCAAAATAATGAAAAACCGTACGGCGGATACCTTCATTAAAAGAGGAAAGCCCTTCGTGGTTTAGGTATACCTCCCGAATTGCCTCTTGGGTTGGCTCGTTGGTATAGCCCTCGGTATGAATTTTTTCAATGATCGTAAAGTAATCACTAAGCTGGTCATCGGTTTGGCGATCGTATAGTGCAGCCAGATTCAGATCAGCCTCGGGGGTTAGTTTTACTTCCTTATGAGCATGGAGATACAACAAAAACTCCAATTGAGCCTCATCTGCATCAGGCAGGCTTGTACGCATTTTCTCAATGGCTTCGCTGAGTACTACCTGGCTATCGTCAGGTAATTCAAAGAAAGCACCATAGAGCGTAGCTATTTTCATGTGTTCTATTGTACCATTGAGTTCATCACTGCTCACAAAAGCATCAAGAGGGGGTACAATGGAAGAATTATCTTCCTGTGTATTGATACGATATAACAGGAAGCGCTCAAGGCCAGCGTATTCGATAGTAAGCTCTGCTGGCGTATCCGGAAACACAACAGAGAGGTAGTTTTCACTAACAAACTGGCGGTTATAGCGAGCGTAATCACGCTTACGTTCATCCAAAACCCGCAAGCGATCTGATTTCAAGCCTTGCAAGTAATGGCGTACCCTGCGATTATCGATCGCATTGATCAGGTTAGTCACCCATATATCACTACTTAAAGCGAACCCAATCTGGATGGTTTGCCCAATCCGTTTTTTAAGGATATCGAAATTTGCTGAATTGCAAATGGCCAGGAGAATATCCTGAAAGTGATGTTGTGGTCGAGTGTACTTGTAACGATGATCGACGGTTCCTCTTAATACACTAAACCCAAGGATACGGGGAAGGAAGAGGCCTTCGAAGGCCGTATCCAGAAGGATGCGCTCGAGGTGAATAAGTTGTAGTGGGTGATGGGCTGCTACATCCTGATAAACCAAATTGATGTTTGGCTCAAACATCTCTTTAAGGGTATTGAAGTATTCTTCTTCTTCCTCTTCGAGGTATTGCTGCAAAACTTCACTTGCCTGGATTTCTCCGGCTATTGTTTCTAATCTTTCCAGGTATTCTGGTATTAACTCATACATCCTAAGCTATTTTTTATAAAAGCGAACCTGGTAGTGCAACATTCGGCACTACCAGGTTCACTGCAATAATTTTGGAATAAAGTATGGCTTTTAGGAAGCCGTTGCAAATATACATTGTGTATTCTGCAAAAAATAATTTCGGGCGTTAAAATATAAATGGAAAAGGGCTTACCTGCCAGTAGCAAATAAGCCCTAAGTCAGCTTTTATAGAAAACGAAGGGTTTAAGCTTCGTCTTTCTTTTCTTCTTCAGCAGCTGGTGCTTCTTCCGTAGCAGCTTCAGCAGCTGGCGCCTCTTCGGCTGGTGCTTCAGGAGCGGCCTCTTCAGCAGCAGGAGCCTCTTCAGCAGCTGGTGCTTCTTCGACTACAGGAGCTTCTTCGACGATTACAGGAGCATCACCAAACAATCTAGCGTGGAAGTTCTCGATTTCTACAAGAGAAGCTTCGCGGCGAGCAGTCACTTTTTCTTCCTTAGCGTCAATCCATTCTTGCCATTTCTTATCGGCTTCCTCTTGGGTAAGTGCACCTTTTTGTACACCACGCATCAAGTGCTTGCGGTACATTACACCTTTAAAGCGAAGGATAGCGCGAACGGTATCCGTAGGCTGTGCACCTTTCATCAACCATTCGTAAGCCTCTTCACGATCGATATCGATGGTAGCAGGCTTAGTCATAGGGTTGTAAGTACCCAACTTAGAGATAAAACGGCCATCACGTGGTGAACGTGCGTCGGCAACTACGATGTGGTAGAAAGGGCGTTTTTTACGACCCTTACGCTGTAAGCGAATTTTAACTGGCATATTTAAATGTCCTGTTTTGTTGAATGATCCCCGTTTACCTTGTCCAGCAAGCTACGGGATTGCCAAATTTCCCACCCTTTTCCGAGCGGAGCCGCAAAGATACGCTTATTTCGTTATCCTGGTAACTTTTGCCTAAATTTATTCGTACTCGCTGCACTCTTAGAAGTGCTCGTTACACTTGTGAAGGTGTGATTTTAATGAACCGGAATCGAGGAGTATTCGTTCCTCGCGTTTGTGCTCGCTTTGCTTGCGGTACTTGGGTAATCACGAGACGACAACTGAGCTAGCACCCTCCCCAACTCTCAAGCGTATCATCGGCTACGCGGTGCCACTCCCAGTTTCCCTCCTTTTGTTCAGACATTAAAAGGAAAAACCTTTCTGAGCCGCCACAACATTCACTCGTGTTGGGCTGGTAGAAAATGAGGTCCGGCATCAAGTCGCCATTAATATCCCCTTGCCAGAAGATTCTTGGATAATGATGAAAATAAGTCATTAATTCTTCATCAGGATAAGCAACAAACTCTGGTGTAAAAGATTGATCAGGATTTACCCGATAGTAATTTGAATTCTGATAATAACTTATTCCAAGAGAATAATCGATTTCATCCTCAGACGCATAAGTTCTTTTTGTCGGCTGGGCATGGCCGGAAAGTACGTATTTCCCACCGTCATTGGTGTCAAAAATATTGAGTTGTTGATAAGGATATATTTGTTGTCCCCACTCAGGGTAATTGCTTGATTCACTATGATAAGTCTTTTGAACTAATTCTTCTACCGCTGCAACGGGTTGATGAGTGCCAATGAAAAGAAACACATAGTCGTCAGATACTTCCAGGTCCATACTCACCAGTCCCTCTTCATCATCCCAGTTATAGTGTTCCTCCATGGTCATTGGTTCAAAATCTACTTGAGGGTCCACTTTTTTCAAACGAAAGTCACCTTGCTCCTCCCCTGCCTTGGCAATGAGTGCATACCAGTAAAGGTCAGGATCGTAGTTGAGTGAACTGATTCGCATCCCAGGAATAACAATACGAAAATCACTATTCCTCCCGTCTTCTGCCGGCTTAAACAAATAACCTCTTTTAAGGTAGGGAGAAAACAAATAGCCTTCCTTCTGTTCATATCGAACAGGCACCCAGTACCCGCTGATGTCTCCAATGGTATCTCTTTGTTCGTAATTGATTTCATCTTCCAACGCAGTGATCTGGGTATTAAAAGGAATCGCAGTTAAACGGTCGTACTCAAGTCCGGGGCCTTCCCGGAGCGTAAGTCCTGAAGTCGCCGTGACTGTAAAAAAAGCCTCGTCATACTGTCCGAATAAAAAATGAGTGCTGATAATGATTAGTGCCAATAGTGTGGTGCGCATGTTCTTGTGATTTAGTTGATGCATCAAAAATAGAGGCACATCTACCACCAAACTACCCTTGATGAGTAAGTGTCGTAACTGGCTGAGCATTTGTAAGCACGTATTAGAAATTGGCTGTCAAAAATTGTGAGTAAGAGAAAAAATGGTCAGCTTTGCGAAAAATCAGCCGTCCATGCGTATTGATATTATTTCCGTGATGCCCGAGTTATTGCGCAGTCCGTTTGAGCATTCGATCATGAAGCGTGCACAAGACAAGGGCTTGTTAGAAGTTGTTACCCATAATTTACGCGACTATGGTTTAGGCAAACACAAGCAGATCGACGACTACCAATTCGGGGGCGGCGCCGGGATGGTCATGATGTGTGAACCATTGGCTAACTGCATCGATGATCTTACGAAGGAACGCACTTATGATGACATCATTTTCCTGACACCAGATGGAGAACGGTATCGGCAAGCTATTGCCAATCACCTTTCCCTTAAAGAAAACCTCCTATTCATTTGTGGGCATTATAAAGGAATTGATGAACGCATCCGCGAGCATTATGTGACCAGGGAAATAAGTATTGGCGACTACGTATTAAGTGGTGGCGAGTTGGCTGCGGCAGTAGTGGTAGACTCTATAGGCCGGCTACTCCCTGGGGTTTTAGGAGATGAGCAATCAGCACTGACCGATTCCTTTCAGGACGATTTACTCGCGCCCCCTGTATACACGCGTCCGGCTTCCTTTCGTGGGCAAGACATTCCAGACATTCTCCGCTCGGGAAACACCCCAAAAATTGAAGAATGGCGTTATGAGCAGGCATTGGCCCGTACTCAAGCCAGGCGACCTGACCTGCTGGACGAGGAGGGGTTAGTTAGTTAGTTAGTTTGTTTGTTTGTTGGTTGGTTGGTTGGTTAGCCTTTCCTAAATAACGTTGGCAGGTTTATTAATTAAGACTAGGCTATACGAATGTCCTACTGGAGGCCTGCCATCAAAAGGCTATCAATAGTAGTTGCAAGGCTATCCTAAGCTTTTAATGCTTCGATGGTTTGGAACCATTGCCCTTGGGGAGCAATAAGGGCTCCGGTTTCCAGCATGCGGAAGATTTCTTTTTCTCGATCTGGCAAGTAGGCTTTCTCTGCTGTATAAATTTTCAGTTGAACATTAGCCGTCTTAAAACTGTCCATAAGCTCTGCGGCAGGAAGATCGCTGGTCAGATCATGCGTTGCCTGGCCTTCCATGTGTAGGCCATTAAGGACAATTTTATCATCCAAACAGTGGAATGCCTTAAGGTCATCAGGCGTACGAAACTCAAGGTAAACGACCTGTTTGATTATTTTCTCAAAAACGATATCACTAAATAGATTAAGAAGGTCTTCCGCTTTCGCTACCTCTTCTTTTTTGAGTCTTTCCCAGTCTTGAGCAGTGACAGTGTGAGCCGCTAAAAACTGCACAAAATCTCCCTCCAAGCCTTGTAATTCTTCCTTAGTAAGACGTCTAAACTTCATGATTTTTTTTGCTTTTGGACGGCAAAGATAAGGAAGAGGATGATTAAGTATGGTGAGTAAACAAACATGTTTGACATAGGTGCATAGCCCGCAAGGCGGGACCCACCCTATATCTGGTGAGTTCCAGTCCGAACACCGCACATCTCCTCCTAAAACCATAGCAAGAGACACGCTATCACACCCTCTCCCTAGTGAACTAGAAAGAGGCCTACATTGCGTTTAAAAAAACCGCTGATTTTCTCGCTGACCATGCGAGGGTAGATTCCTATGATTGGTAAACAGCATTGGTCGTGCTGCTTGCGACAAAGATACAAAAAACAAAACAATAATTTTCAATTTTTTTAATTAAAAAACTTTTCAGCCCCAAAAAGCATTCCTTCCACCTTTCCACAACTGGTATTTGCTCTTCAAAGAGATTCATTGATAGGATCATAAACTCCTCTGGTGTTAACACCTCCTTTGTCAGTGAGACAAACTAATCGTGGGTCAAATTAAGGGCTTGTTTACTGACAATATTCCCATCACCGAATTGCACCAGGGGTGGTAGCCAGGCACGCTTTAGCGGGCAGACCGACGCCAGGAGGGCCGAGCGAGCAGCGAGTGGCGCACGACCCGGCCCGGAGCGACAGAGTACAAACAGGACTCTTCAACACTCTTAATCAACGAGTTACAAGCCACCTCAAACATACTTTTAGCGAAGGGGGTGCCCAAATAAACATTCCTCTTTTTTGAAAGTGTGTAACCAATTTCATGGATCGTATTGAATTATCCCTGGCCTGATTCCAGAAACTCTTCAGAATATCGTAAACTTGCAGCTTTGTGCTGTTCTTAATCATTAATGACTACATTGCTATGGAACTCGTAATGCCCAATTTGGGAGATGCCAGTGTCTGGATGAGCTTTATCACGCTGACTTTTCTAGAGATTGTACTTGGTATTGACAACATCATCTTCATTACTATTGCTGCCAATAAGCTTCCGGAAGAGGAACGCCCCAGGGCTACCAATATCGGCCTTGTTTTGGCTATGGTAATGAGAATTGTTTTATTATTTGGCATTTCCGCTCTCGTAGCAATGAGTGCATCCCTGTTTAGTATTCACACTGGCTTAATTGAGGCAGGTTTCACCGGCCAGAGCTTGATTTTAATTGCCGGTGGTGTATTTCTGCTATACAAGTCTACCAGTGAGATTCACCATAAACTAGAGGGTCACGACGAGGAAAATTCTGCTAAGTCAGGCAAGTCAAACCTCACGAATGTAATCGTCCAGATTACGGTTATCAATATAGTCTTCAGTTTTGACTCCATTCTTACTGCTGTAGGTATGACTAACGGGCTGTTTGGTGCGCTTGCCATTATGATTGCAGCCGTGGTGGTTTCTGTTCTAATAATGATGCTTTTCGCTACACCTGTAGGTAATTTCGTCAACCGCAATCCGACTATACAGATGCTTGGGCTTGCCTTTTTGATCCTTATTGGCTTTATGCTGATCGTAGAAGGCGCTCACTTGGCACACCTTTCCATTGCAGGCTCAGAGGTAGGAACTGTCCCTAAAGGATATCTCTATTTTGCAATTGCGTTCTCGCTGCTTGTAGAATTTCTAAACATACGCTTGCGCAAAACGGGCGTAGACACGGTGCAACTGCACGGCGTAGAGGAAGATGCTGTTAAAGAAGGTATTCTCGAAGGCAAGGCCAAAGGATAATGCGACAAATTGATTGGTCTAAATGGGCGTTACCGGCATTGTTGCTTCTCGCTATTTTATTACGCTGGGGGACGTTCTTCCCTAGCGTGATCAATCATGATGAGACTACTTATTTTTTGATTGGCAAGGGGCTTTTAGAGGGCCAAAACTATTTGGTCGACAGCTATGACACCAAGCCTATTGGCATTTTCTTGGTTTACGCGCTGATGAGTTTCCTTGGAGGAGGATCTATCTTTTTCTTGCGTTTGTTTACGGCCTTGGTGGTAGGACTGACCGCTTACCTGCTTTATCGCTTAGGGAAAAAAGCCAGTGGAAGTACAAAAGTGGCTTGGGCTGCAGGTATTAGCTACCTTTTACTCAGTTCCATTTTTAAATTCTATGGGATCTCTCCCAATACGGAATTGTTTTTTAATCCTTTCACTATAGGCGCCCTTCTCTTGGTTTGGGGGGAAGAAAGGAAAGTTTACCATTTTTTACTGGCGGGCTTATTGCTTGGTGCAGGTTTTATGATCAAGTATGTCATTGCTGCCGATGCTATGGCCATTGGATTATTTTTGCTTTGGCAGGGTTGGCGAAAAGAACGCCTCTTTAAGAGTGTTTTGCAGGAATGCTTACCACTTACCTTGGTGTTCTTTCTTCCTTTGGCACTGACTTATGGCTACTATGCAAGTATTGGCCAGACTGAAGCCTTCTTGTTTTACACATTTGATGTAACCAGTCGGTATCCGGTAGAAGCCAGCTGGGGGGACCGGTTCGTATTTGCGCTTGCGTTTTTAGGTCGCTTTTTCCCGTTTACACTGCTGGCCATTTTTGCACTAAGGGAACCTCTTGCTAAAGATCGTGTTTGGCAAGGTTTCTTAATGCTATGGCTGGCCTGCGTAACCGTTATGACCTTATTACCGGGCAAAACGTTTGGGCATTACCAAATTCAAATGATGCCACCGCTAGCTCTCTTGGCTGCAAGCTGGTTTGATCCAGAACGAGGGCAGCAAGCCTGGCTTCGTAAAATCCCTGCGCTCTGGTCACGAGGTTTTCTCCTCGCTACCTTCTTGGGCATCTCTATTGGCTTGTTTTCTTATTTCCAAAACAAACTAGACGGTCCACGATTGGTAGCCGCTGCACTAAAAGAGCGACTTGCTCCCGGAGAATTGGTGTACACTGGTAATTATCATCATATCGTTTACCATTTATTAGGCCAAAAAAGCCTAACTCCTTATGTGCATTCTTCTCTTCTCTTTTATGAACACCATGTCAATGCACTAGAGATTGATCTCGCCGAGGAAGCTCAGCATATTTTAGCTCAACAACCACGCTACATATTATTAAGAACCGACCACCCTCATAATGTTTTAACTAATTCTATTTACAAACGTTATGAAATTACAGATACCTTACCGGATAAGGTCTGGTTGCTGGAACCACAAAATCACGAATGATGTCTAAAAGTCAAGCTACTGATATTTCTCTTCTTTTACTCCGCCTTGTTTTTGGTGGTTTTATGATAATCAATCATGGATGGGGCAAATTGATGAAATTATTGTCAGAAGGGCCCATCAAGTTTGGAGACCCCTTAGGCGTAGGAACTGAACTTTCACTCAGTCTTGCTGTTTTTTCAGAAGTAGCTTGCTCGGTTTTAATAGTCATTGGCTTATTTACGCGTTGGGCATCTATCCCTGCTTTGTTTACTATGCTGGTAGCAGCCTTTGTTGTGCATGGTGGCGACACGATCCGTGATAAAGAATCTGCACTACTATTTGGCACTGCATATCTGGTCATTTTGCTTATGGGCCCTGGCCGATACTCACTAGATAGCTGGTGGGATCGTCGCCGAATGGTTTAGATTGAAACTCCCCAAAGTTCTCCCCCTCTATGAAAACGATTAGCTACTTTTTTCTCATTCCGCTTGCCTTCCTGTTTGCCTGTCGCACTGACGGCTCCCTGCCTGTGACCAGTATCCAGATGATTCAAGGGGAAACTATGGGCACTTATTATAAGGTAAGTTACCTAGGCTCGGAAATTACTGGTTTAAAAACAAGTGTCGACTCTTTATTGGTGGCGCTAAACATGGAGGTATCTACGTATATTCCAGACGCGCTCATCTCTCGATTCAACCACGGAGATTTACATGCTATTGATGCTGAAACCCTACAGGGTGCCCCTCATTTTCTTGCCAACCTAAAGTTGGCATTAAAAATTGCC
The DNA here is from genome assembly GCF_050633125.1 of Lewinella sp. Taxonomy (NCBI): domain Bacteria; kingdom Pseudomonadati; phylum Bacteroidota; class Saprospiria; order Saprospirales; family Lewinellaceae; genus Lewinella; species Lewinella sp. Next base: position 31,240 of record NZ_JBOEFX010000074.1, on the reverse strand, counting down.
GAAGTGACCTCTGAAAATTTCAATCCAACGATTATGCCACTGGTCAATTACTGGGGCTTTGGATATACCTCTAAACATCCGGTGACAGCTATAGACAGCGCTAAAGTAGATTCCCTAATGACCTTTGTTGGCTTGGATAAAATTGATTATGACTCCATCATTTATTCACCTTCTGCCATTCAATTAGACAAGGAGTATCCGGGAACTCAACTAGATTTCTCGGCCATTGCCAAAGGGTACGGCGTAGATTTAGTCGCTGCTTATCTTCGTCAGCTTGGAATCGACAATTACTTTGTAGATATCGGCGGTGAAGTTGTAGCCAAAGGCAACAAGGGTAGCAATGATTCCCCCTGGCGAGTAGGAATTGCAATACCTAAAGAAGACGCTGCTCCAACCGAAATGAATGTGGCAATCCCCTTGATAGACCGTGCAGTAGCTACTTCGGGTAATTACCGAAATTATTATGAGGTAAATGGTCAAAAATTCAGCCACACGATCAATCCATTCACGGGTTATCCCGAACGCAGCAACCTTCTCAGTGCTTCTATTTTGGCAAAAGACTGTGCTACTGCCGACGGGTTTGCGACGGCATGTATGGTCTTAGGACTAGATGCCGCCTTTACACTGATCAACATGCAACCTGATTTAGAAGGTTATTTTATTTATAGTGATAACGAAGGCCTTCTACATGCTAGAGCGACAAAAGGTTTCACTTCCCTACTACCGGAATAAGAGGCCTTTTTACTTATGAATATATAGCCGTGACAGACTCGCGGTATTCTTTCCAATTCTTTCTCTACCTTTGCCGGAAATCAAGCCCCTAAATGGATCTCCAACTCAGTAAAGACCTTGTTTTTTTTGACATTGAATCGACAGGTTTGCACGTCATACGTGACCGCATTATTCAGATTGCGCTCATTAAATACTCGGGCAAAGGCAAACCACCTGAAGAAAGAACCTACCTGGTGAATCCTGGTATTCCTATTTCAGAAGAAGCGATGAATGTTCATGGCATCACTCCCAAGGATGTCGCACGCAAACCAAACTTCCCGCAATTAGCCCAGGAGATTTTTGATTTTATCGGCAATGCTGACCTAGCAGGATACAACTCCAATCGCTTCGATGTGCCGATGCTGATGGAAGAATTTGACCGTGCAGGTTTGGAATTTAGTTTAGATAATCGTCGTTTAATCGACGTGCAACGCATTTTTTACAAAATGGAGCCTCGCACACTCTCTGCCGCGCTCCGTTTTTATTGCCAAAAAGAAATTGAAAACGCCCACGATGCTATGGCTGATGTGAAAGCCACCATTGATGTATTAATGGGCCAGCTTAGTATGTACGAAGGCAAAGATTATATTGACGGCGATGGCAATGTGACCCCCAACGCAATAGTTCCCGATATTAAGTCACTACACGACTTCACCAACGACACTCGTTTTGTCGACGCCACCCAAAAGATGAAGTACGATCAGCACGGAAACATCGTTTTTTCTTTTGGGAAATACAACGGGCAAGCTGTAGCTGATGTCTTAAGGAAGGATAAAAATTACTACAACTGGATTGTCAACAAGGAATTCTCCAGTCAGGTAAAGCAAATCGTAAAAAAAATCATGCGGGAAACGCAACAAAAATAGGCCTCTACATATGCGGATCGTCCTCTTTCTTTTGACAGTATTTTGTCTTACCGGATGCTACGAACCTACTCCGGGTTGCTTAGACACTCGCGCCACTAACTTCGACTTGGACGCCGACGAAGCCTGCCCTGATTGTTGCACCTTTCCCCAGCTCCGAGTTCGCTTCAACAATATCTGGACTTACCAAGACACCGCCATATCGCTGCGGCTTGACACTTTTTTCCATGATGTAAACAACAACCCTTTCCGTCTCCAGAGAATTCGCTTTTATTGGTCTGATTTGCAATTAAACCTGAGTGATGGAACAACATTAGAAATTACCGACTCCTTAGATATCAGCATTGCCAATGGCTCGGATACCAGTATGATCTACGTTCGGGACGACTACTTACTTGCGGACATTGATCGTGCTACCCGTAATATAACACTAGCATCTATCGAGACCAGTGGGATGCTAGCAAGCTTAAGCACGACCTTTGGCATCAAAGAACCTGTCAACAGTACTGTAACCACTTCTGTTTCCACCAGTCACCCTTTAGCCCCTCAATCAGGCCAGATGAACTTAGGTGCTACAGCAGGATACATCTTTGCCAAGATTGAATATTTCCAGGACACGACCTCTATCGATACTATTCCACGGGTCATCAATATTTTCGGTTCTGATTTCCTTAGAGAGCTTCAACTAGACCTTCCAACCCCAACTACTTTCATTGAAGGCTTTGACCCTATCCTTGTTATCGAAAACGATGTCTCTCGCTGGTTTACAGGAATTGACGTCAGGCAAGCAGACACCATTGCGCTAAAAAATCAATTTGTCGATAACCTTACACAATCCTTCACTCTTTTAGAGGTTTTAGCGCAGTAGCACACTTAACTTTGATGGGTTTTATTTGTTATAGTATACAGGAGAGATTCTAAACAACTCCTTCTCCGTTCTATTTATTTGACTCCCTCAAAAGCCTTTACCATGCGTCAACTATTCTTACTTCTTTTATCAGCAAGCCTTGTTTTCTCTGCCTGTGAGTCTGATGACGAAGAAGCCCGTGGAAGCCTCGATCTAACCTTCAAAGCCACCTACCAGGATGAACCACTGGTAATGTTTGATAAGGTGTATACCTATCCTGATGGAAGCCCTTTAAAGTTTCAGCTTTTTAATTACTACGTTTCCGATATTACCTTGATCAAGGATGACAATTCCGAAGGGGTACTTTTATCGGAAGTTGAGCTTATTAATTATGAAGAGGTATACGATAACGCTACGGCAGAACAAGGTATTCGGCTCAATTTCGACGATTTAGAACCCGGTGTATATACGGGCATTAAAATTGGTTTAGGCCTAACTGGAGAACTTAATGCCACCCAACCTGGTGATTATGCCGCTGATCATCCATTAAGTCAAAATTTTTGGTCCTGGGCAAGAGGTTATGTTTTTGCCAAGATCGAAGCCCGTGCTGATCGTGATGGTGATGGCCAATTTTCTGCACCACTTACCTATCATATCGGGAAAGACGAATTATTTACAACACTAACCATGAATAAGCCATTGATTATCCAGAAAGATAATCCGGCAAACATGACATTTTCTGTAGATGTGTACGACATCTTATCCCGAGACGGCAACTACTTGGATATCAGCGCCCAGGAAAACACACAGGACCATACCAACAATGTTGCTATCTATGGTTGGTTATGGGAAAACCTCAACAACGCCCTTGAATTAAATAATTAATTTTATTTAATTTTGAAACCAAACAAAAAATACTTAAATTTACATCGTCTTGCTAGACTGACAACCTACCAAGGCGATCATAGGAAAGCAACTCCTCCAGTCAGAGGAACATTCATCGGAGTTTTTTTAGCGTATTGTATGGCTGTTCTGATTCACAGAACAGATGATGACGCCTGCCTTTTTGCGAAAGATGCAGAAGGAGCAGTTCTGGCGGTCCGGTCAGCTGGGTGGGTCCCTCCCACAAGAGGGTGCTACGCCCCCTCCCCTCCTGCCACCACATGCTCCCCCTTTCATCCTGTATTCCTCCAAGTCTTGTTTAACCTATTTAAAACCAAGTGGCGTTTTTCTTCCCCACATCCACAGTCCCGATTTCAAACACCAAGCTTATCCTTGTTGTTAGTCGTCTTGATCGTTGGACTATTTAACTCCTGCACGTCAAAGCCTACTCCTTTCCCCATACCTTCTCCTGAGGGCTTCGTTAAGATGAAAATTCCATCTGATAATCCACTTACCTATGAGGGGGTAACTTTAGGTAGAACGCTTTTTTTCGACCCTATCCTTTCACTAGATAGTACTATCAGTTGTGCCAGCTGTCATAACCCCAGCTTGGCTTTTACCGACGGGCGGCCCGTCAGTAGTGGCATTGCCGGAAGGACTGGACAACGCTCGGCTCCCAGCCTCCTTAATATTGGATTTCATTATAAAGGTGTTTTTTGGGATGGCCGGAGCCCTAGCCTGGAAGAACAGGCGCTTCATCCATTAAACGACAGCCTGGAGATGGGCAATCACTGGGAGGTCATACAAGAGCGGCTCCTACATCATCCTAATTATTCGGAACTCTTTAGGCTTGCTTTTCCAGCCGCCAACATGAACAAAATAACCACTGCTAAAGCGCTGGCCCAATTTCAGCGTACCTTAATTAGTACAGATAGTAAGTTTGACCAAGTACAACGAGGTGAAACACAATTTACACCACAAGAACAGAGAGGATGGACCATCTTCTTCGATGCTGGCTACCCCGATGTTCCAATGGCTGAATGTAGCCACTGCCATACTGACCCTCTGTTTACCAACCTCAATTTTGCAAACAATGGTTTAAATGAAAGTCTTTCTCTTGATGATTTCCCAGACGAAGGCCTTGGCCGAGTTAATGGAAACAAGTTTGACAATGGGAAGTTCCGGGTCCCAACCTTAAGAAATATTCTCCTAACCGCTCCTTATATGCATGACGGACGGTTGGAATCCATCGAAGATGTTATTCAACATTATAATGATGGAGGCTTATATGCTGAAAACCTAGATCCTAATGTCAGGCCTTTACACCTTAGTGACAAAGATCAGCAAGATTTAATCGCATTTTTACAAACTTTGACCGACTCTTCTGCCTTAATTAATCCAATGTACTATCCTGCTAAAAAATAGCCCAACCATGAATCATACCTTTAAATTCCTTGCGCTAAGTGCCTTTTTCGCCTGCTGCTCTCTTATGGCTTGTTGCGATGATGACGAGATGCCGGATTGTGATGATTGTACTGACGAACTGATCAGCGGTCCATATGCACCTACTCCCCATGAGCTCGATTTCCCTTCTTTTCTTGGGCAACCTAACATTCCTTCCGATAATCCTATGACCGAGCAAGGTATCCTTCTTGGGAGGATGTTGTTCTTTGACCCTATCCTTTCTGCCGATAGCACAATGGGCTGTTTTAGTTGCCACTTCCCTGAGGATAGTTTTACTGATGGGCTGGCTAGTAGTGTGGGAATTCAGGGGTTATCCACCCCGCGTAGTTCCATGGCTATAGTCAATATGGTCTTTATGGAAAAAGATTTTTTCTGGGATGGCCGTTCTGCCAGCCTGGAAGATCAAGCATTCCTTCCCGTTGAAGCACACGATGAATTAAACGACAGTTGGGAAAATGTTGAACTAAAACTACAGCGTCACAATGATTACCCCGCTCTCTTTAGGGCTGCTTTTGGTATTGATCGTAAATCAGAAATTACACGTGACTTGGCCGTAAAAGCTTTAGCCCAATTTGAGCGGACGCTGATTAGTGGTAATAGTAAATACGACAAGGTTGTTTGGTTCAACGACCTTTCACAGGAATTTACAGAAGAAGAACAACTAGGACTGGAGCTCTTCGAGGTAGAGACTGCCATTACACTTGAACACCCAGGCTGTACGCACTGCCACAGTGGGCCTAATTTTACCGACAATAAGTTCCACAATAATGGATTGGATGATGTACCATCCCTGGCAGATTTTGCAGATTTGGGAAGAGGTGCTATTAGTGAAATCTTTTTTGATAACGGTAAATTCCGTACCCCCTCCTTAAGAAATATTGCCCTCACTGCTCCTTATATGCACGATGGGCGGTTTGAAACCCTGGAACAGGTCTTAGAACACTATGCTCAAGGCGGACATGGTGTAGAAAACGAAAATCCCAACATCAGGCCTTTTGACCTTACGGAGGAAGAGAAACAAGCATTAATAGCCTTTTTACACACCCTCACAGACACCTCGTTTATCAATAATCCGAATCATCAAAATCCATTTTGATACCTGACAAAAGCAAGACCATTCTTTTTCTTGACAAAAAACGAGTTTTTTTTATTCAGAAACAGCACCTTAATAATATAAAATAATTCACAAAAAAAAACACAAACAACTGAACAACAGTAAATTAAAACCAATATACCTGTTGAAAAAAATCACAAATAACGTTTTTTGTCTTTGTCCTAGGCATTATTTATCCTCATTATTGTAATGTCAAACAAAGGAAACGTTGATAAACGAATCAACTTTCAAACTTGGAAAAGTATTTGGGATATTAATTTGTGAGTAGTAAGTCAGATGAAAGGGATTAAATCTGACTTACTACACCAAATTCCAAATCAGACACTCACACTAAGAGAATACCAAAGATAAAAAAACAGTTTCGACTGTTATATATTCGCAAATGTTCATGGGATTATAAGTATTTGAGTCGTATCACCTGGGGAGAGTGATGCGACTCACTTTTTCCCTAGCGAAACTTTTCTCCCGTTGATTTTGTTTGTTTTGTAGAGATCGCAATAAAATAGATCTTTTTGCAGTTTTAATACTGCTTTCAGCAACTATTCCACACACTACATTATCTACTAAAAACGCTCTTTGCTAAAAAAGTAAAGATGACACGAAACTATTTCGTGCGCTAAAATATATGGCTGCCAAGCCTTAAAAATCATGGGATTATAATTTGTTATTAGCAGGTCGTGTTGTCTTTGACAGCACGACTCTTTTGTTTTAATCCATATGATAATTTTTTTTATTGTGACAAATACGTTGAATAGTCGTCAAATTTTTTGTTAATTTGTGGCTACATGGAACAACGTTAGTTGTCTCATCTTCCCCACCGTTATTTTCCCTTACCTACTTGCCTCCGGCTTAGTCGGAGTTTCTGTGCTTACATTTTTAACTGGCAGTTGCGAACAGCTGCCCTTATCACTGATGTTACTCATCAGAAGGTTGGAGTATTTAAAAAATAAATCATTAATCTACCATGACTAAACAGCTACCCTGGAAACAAGCTTTATCAAGCTTACTGCCCTTCTGGATGCTTCTGTTAGCGCTTTGCCTGGGCGGGAGCACTTCCCTGCACGCACAATTGCAAGTATCTTTTTCTGTTACCGACGCTTATTGTTTCGGGCTGCCCAACGGCAGTGTAACCGCTACTGCTAGTGGCGGAGTTCCCGAATATTCCTATCAATGGAGTAATGGAGACACTGGTGCCACTATTAATGGCCTTGCAGCTGGCACTTACTTTGTAACCGTAACAGACGCCGCTGCTCAATCTATCGTTAACAGTGTAGTTGTAAATCAGCCCACTCAGGTAACAGCAACCCTCACCGCTGATGACCTTTGTAGTGATCCCTTTACTATTACCGCCAATCCCGTAGGAGGTGTTCCACCTTACACTTACAATTGGAGTACCGGTGCTATGACTCAAACGATCACGAATGTGACCAGTGGGCAATATTGTGTAACCATTGTAGACAGTCACTTATGTGGCCCGGTTACTTGTATTACCGTCGACGTCAACCCGCCATCCGTAAATGTTAATACTGGCAGTGTTACATGTCCAGGAGGAAACGATGGCTCTCTCACTGCATTTCCATCCAATGGTCAACCTCCATATACTTATGCTTGGAGCAATGGTGCTAGTGGACAAACTATTTTCGGCCTAAGTGCTGGTACCTACACCGTTACACTTACAGATGCCAATGGGTGTACAGACACCGCAAGTGGTTTTGTCAATCAACCGCCTCCTATCGTTATTAACCTTACAGGTAATAACCCCAATTGTCTTGGAGATACCAATGGTAGCGTTACCTCTTCCATCAGTGGAGGCACTCCCCCTTATAGCCTTTCATGGAATACAGGAGCGAATACGCCAAACTTATTCAACCTAAGTGCTGGCACTTATATTCTAACTGTTGTTGATGACAATGGCTGTGTACAAACTGCCGCCATTAATTTAACCAACAACTCAAATCTTACCCTAGGAGGCCTTGGAACACCAGAAACCTGCCCGGATGCCAATGATGGATTTGCTACTGCCAATCCGCAAGGCGGAGTAATGCCTTACGTTTACCAATGGAGTAACGGTGCTACCCAACAAGTAGTAATGAATGCCGCTCCTGGTAATTACACCGTTACCGTTACTGATGCTGCTGGTTGTGTAGCCACAACCGTTGTGAACGTACCTGAAGCGCCTGCCTTTACAGTCGTTGCAGCAGGTAACAACCCTAACACTTGTGGTGTGAATAATGGTTCTGCTACAGCTATTATAACCCAAGGTACCGGTCCTTTCACTTTCATCTGGAATACGGGAGCTAACACACAAACAATTAGTAACCTCGGAGCAGGTACTTATTCCGTAACAGTAAGCAACGGAAACGGCTGTCTTACATCGGCTAGTACCACCCTGGTAGCTCCTCCTGATGTATTTGTAAATATAACAGGTACGCAAATTTTATGCCCAGGTAGCACGGCGGGCACTGCCACGGCTTTTGTCACTGGCGGCACAGCTCCTTTCAACTTCAACTGGAGTACTGGCGCAACTGGCCCTACGGTTAGCGGACTAAGCGCTGGTAACTATTCTGTCATCGTTACCGATGCTAATGGTTGTACGGATATTGCTTCCATTACCATCCAACAATCACCAGGTGTAACTTTCACCTTAACAGGAACGAATACCGTTTGTGGAGCTGGTAACACTGGTTCTGCTTTTGCTACACCTACCAGTGGTACGCCCCCCTTCTCTTTTCTTTGGAGTACTGGCGCAACTTCTGCTGGTATCAGCGGACTAACAGAAGGAACTTATACCGTTACGGTGACAGATGCCACGGGCTGTTCTGATACCCAATCTATCTTCATCAACGTTATTGATGATCTTGCTGTAACAGTTACCGGATCAGGCGTGCTTTGTGCAGGAGAAAATACAGGATCAGCTACTGCTTTCCCTACTGGAGGCGATGCACCTTATTCTTTTGCCTGGAACAATGGAGCCAATACGCAAATGATCAATGACCTTGCTGCTGGTCTTTACACCGTTGTCATTACGGATGCCAACGGATGTACAGCACAAAGCTCTTTCACCGTTACTGCACCACCTGCGCTACAGGTTAGCATTCAGGCGACTAATCCGGAAAACTGTTTCGGAGCATCTGACGCTTCCCTTACTGCTACAGCAACGGGCGGCAGCCCTGGCTATAGCTACGCATGGAGCACTGGTGAAACTGGTGCAACCATCACCGGACTTCCAGCAGGAACATACACCGTTACAGCTACTGATGTCAATGAATGTGAAGCTGTCGCAAGTATTACCATCACCCAAGCCCAGGAAATTGACGTCCTCATCACTGGTGAAACAATTGTTTGTGGAACGGAAGATTCCGGTTTTGCCGGAACCATCGTTACAGGTGGTGTTGGTCCATTCACTTATAACTGGAGTACTGGTGCAACTACCGAAAACGTCACCAACCTTGTTAGTGGCACCTATTCTGTGACCGTAACAGACGCTAACGATTGTACCGGAGAAGCAAGCATTACGATCACCGTTATCAGTGATTTTGGTGTCAACCTGATTCCTCGTGATGCACTTTGCTTTGGAGATAACAACGGAAGTGTTTTAGCAATTACTTCTGGTGGTTCTATGCCGTATACTTACCTATGGAGCAACGGACAAACTTCTGACGAAATTACTGGTCTCACTGCTGGTGTCTACAGCGTAACTGTCACAGAAGCCAATGGCTGTGTAGTGGAAACAAATGTTACTGTAGATCAACCTCAAGTACTCACTGCTGTAGCCAACGGCAATGACCCTGCCTGTCCTGGTGACAGTAATGGATCTGCTACTGTTACTGGCAATGGAGGTACCCCCCCCTATCTATACAATTGGAGCAATGGTGGTATCACAAGTACTATCAATGGTTTAGCTGCTGGAGCCTACACCGTAACCGTCACCGATGCAAATCTTTGTACAACGGTGGCTAGCGTTACCCTTAGTGATCCACCAGCCCTAAACGTAAACGTTACAGCTCCTACCATTACTTGTGGTGGTACAGCTACCGGTACAGCTACGGCAATTGTAGCTGGAGGAACTGGCATGTACACTTATTTATGGAGTGACGGTCAAACGACACAGTCAGCGATCAACTTAATTGCTGGCTCCTATAGTGTAACAGTTACAGATGCCAATGGATGTTCAGAAGTAGTTTCCGCAATCATCGTAAGCGAACTTCCTGCCATTGACATTGACTTCAATGTAACTAACCTTGAATGTACAACTGCCCCTGTTGGTGCAATTACAGCAAGTGCTAGTAATGGCACAGCTCCTTATACTTTTGCATGGAGTAACGGCCAGAATGGCCCTACCATTACTAACCTCACGGCTGGTGTATACACTGTGACCGTAACTGATGCTAGTGGCTGTGAAGCCATTCGCAGTACAGAAGTTACCCAAACAGCAGGCTTTACCGCAGATGTTATTGGCACAATGGTAACTTGTTTTGGTGACAATGATGGCACAGCCAATGTTGTTACCACCGGTGGACAAGCTCCTTTCGCCTACAACTGGAACAATGGTGGAACAACGCAAATGATCACCGATTTGGCTCCGGGTACGTATACTGTAACCGTGATTGATGCTAACGAATGTTCTGCAACAGCTAGTGTCATCATTACAGAACCTACCCTATTGATCGCTAACGTCAACGGTGTAAACCTTGACTGTGCTGGCGATGCCAATGGTAGTGCAACAGCTACACCAAGTGGCGGAACAGCTCCTTACATTTATGCGTGGAGTAATGGCCAAACCAGTCAAACCATTAGTGGTCTTTCTGGTGGCAATTACGATGTTACGGTTACTGATGCCAATGGCTGTCAGGCGACCAATAGCATTATGATCACAGAGCCAACGCCTTTAGTGGTAAATGTCACTCAAAACAGTGGAACCTGTAGCAATGTTAACCAAGGAATCCTGGTAGCGAATGTGTCTGGTGGCACACCTGCTTACACCTACCTCTGGAGCAATGGTGCTACTACCGCTACCGTTTCCAACCTCGCTCCTGGTACCTACGGCGTAACCGTCACCGATGCAAATGGCTGTGAACAAACAGCTTTCGCTGCTGTAACGACCTTCCCTGCACCTTCTTGTTCCGTAACCGAAGTCCAAGCTTCTACACTCGGGAACAATGGTGTTTTGATGGTAGATGTTTCCAGTGGTACGGCTCCATTCACCTATAGCTGGAGTAACGGTGCTACTACACAAACAATCACCGATCTGGCTCCTGGCACCTACGACGTAACCGTCACTGACGCTAATGGTTGTCAAACAACTTGCTCTGCTACGCTAGAAGCATTAGCCGGTATAGGTAACTACGTATGGGAAGACATTGACCACGATGGCCAGCAAGACGATAACGAACCTGCTGTTCCCGGAGTAACCGTTAACCTTAAAGATGAAAACGGAGTAGTTATTGCTACTACTGTTACCAACGATGATGGCGAGTATTACTTCCTCGGTCTTGACCCTGGCAGCTACTCTATCCAATTTGTTATTCCTGACGGTTTCGACTACACTGCTTCTGACCAAGGCGATGATGCACTGGACAGCGACATCGTGCCTGGCATGAACGGTATGACCGGTGTCTACGTTCTTGACCCCGGAGAGATTGACCTAACCGTTGATGGCGGAATCTACGTTCCACCTAATGGTGTAATCGGTGACCCCTGCCAATGTCTTAACAACTCGACGACAGAAGACAATGGTCAATTTACAGAGACCTTTACCGTATATAGTTATCCAAATGAGACCTGGACTATCATTGACGGTGCGGGGATGTATGAAGCTATTAATGGTGAACCTCCAGTAGCTCCGGTATTAATTACCTACCCACAGGTGATGACCGAAGTAGAGCCTGGTGTTTATGAATTCACCTTCCGTTTGGTAGATGAAATCACTTATTCGGTGGTTACCACTAATGACTTCGATACCCTATCCATCACAAATACTTGTGAGTATCCAACGTTAAACATCGACGAGTTGCCACCAACTACTCTGTGTTTAGCTGATGCTCCAATTGAATTAGGCGCTAATCCAAATGTTCCCGGTAATATGATCTTTACAATCAATGGCATGATTAGTACTACCATTGATCCTATTGCACTCAATTCCGGAAGCTACGAATTAGTGGCTACCTTAATACCAGTTAATCCAGAAGAATGTGAAGCCACTGTGGTTACTCAGTTTGATATTACAGAAGACTGTCTGGCAACCGTTGGTGATCGTGTTTGGCTTGACCTCAACTGTGACGGTATCCAGGGAGGTAACGAACCTGGTGTTCCCGGTGTAGAAGTGACCATCACTGGTACTGCCGAATTTTTGGACCCTAACGTAAACATGACCACCTTTACTGATGCTAATGGCAACTACAGCTTTACGGTGCCTCCTGGTAACTACAAGATTACCTTTGGTGCTGTACCTGGCTATGAGCCAACAGCTCCTAATCAAGGTGGTAACGACGAAGTGGACAGCGATGTGAATCCGGCAACTTTAATGACCGAATTTTTCCATCTCGATCCGTACGAAACGAACCTCAGCTTTGACTTTGGCCTCTGCCCTGAGTGTGTGAACATCACTCACCCTGGTGCAATTGGTTACGACCAGTACCTCTGTGCTCCTGGTAATGATCCTGAAGCTTTTGTTTCCCTATCAGAAGCTACTGGTGGTGATGGACCTATTGAGTATATGTGGATGTATACCAATGGCTTACCGGGTACTCCAATCCAGTATTGGACACCAATTGACAACTCCAACTCGCCAACCTACGATCCAGGACCGGTATTTTACACAACGTATTTTGCTCGTTGTGCACGGACAGAAAATTGTGGTCCTTTCCTTGAATCTAACATTCTCGTCGTTGAAGTTGGTGACGAAACAGAAGCCATCATCAATGGTCCTGGTTTAGTATGTTGGAATGAACCAACAACTTTCGTTGCGGAAGATTTGGAGCCTGGTTCTCAAGTTACCTGGAACTTCACTGGAGGTGCAACACCTGCAACTGTAAATGGCCCAAGTGCTACGGTTACCTGGAGTAATGTTGGTATTTTCCAAGTAGAGCTTATTGTGACCCACGAAGGTTGTACTGCCTATGCTTACAAGACCATTACCATCACTACTTCGCCTACAACTTGTAGCCAAGGATTAGTGATTGATACGGAAATAATGAACCCTGATGCAGGTGATGTTATGGTATCATGGGAAATGAACGCCAATATTCCTGGTTTGCAATACCACATAGAGCACTCCAATAATGGTGTAGATTTTGAGCGGATTGCTACAGTTACAGAGCCTATGCGTCAGCTTAATGGTGTACTGTTCTTTGAACATTACAGCCAAACTCCTAAGCGTGGACTTAACTACTACCGAGTAGAAGTAGAAGACGAATTTAGTAATACGGTTTATTCCAATACTGAAGAAGTTGTTCTATTCACAGATTCCAAAATTGCCATGCTCTACCCTAACCCTGTAGAGGATATATTAAACTTGGAAATCTTTGAAACGTTTGATGCTCAAGATGTTTTGCTAGAAATTTTTGCCGTTAGCGGTAAGAAGATGGCAAGTGTTGAAGTAACGAATGGCCAGCAACAACTGCAACTCGACTTCAGCGACTACCCAGCCGGTGCGTACCTTGTGCGTCTGCGTCTTGGAGAAACAGACATCCGTACCATGAAAGTCATTAAGCGGAAATAATACCTTCTCTTCTTAGAAAGGAAAAGTGCTTAAGCCGCCTCTGTAATTACGGAGGCGGCTTTTTTTATTACTAAACAGTAACAAAGATCACTCTAAAAGAAGAAGCTGACTATTAATTTTGCGCAATACTTACCGCTTCATTACACAGAAAGGTCAAGTACTATGTACCTTTGCACCCCCAAAGTAGAAGGAATGATTAAGACAGACATACTTATTATTGGCGCTGGCCCCGTAGGTTTATTTACCGTATTTGAAGCTGGACTACTAAAGCTTAAATGCCATCTGGTTGATGCTTTACCTCAGGTAGGCGGGCAATTGTCGGAGATTTATCCCAAAAAGCCTATCTACGACATACCCGGCTTCCCCTCTATTTTAGCTGGTGAACTGGTGGACAACCTGATGGAGCAAATTGCTCCCTTCAAACCAGGCTTCACCTTAGGTGAACGCGCCGAAAAGATTGAAAAGGTAGGCGATAAGATGTATCGGGTTACGACTAGCAGGGGGACACAAATAGAAGCCCCCGTCATCACCATCGCTGGTGGGCTTGGCTCCTTTGAGCCGCGCAAGCCGCCTATGGACAACCTAGAGCTATTTGAAGACAAAGGTGTGGAGTACATCATTCGTGATCCAGAACTTTACCGCGACAAGCGAGTAGTTATTGCAGGAGGTGGTGATTCGGCCCTTGATTGGACTATCTTTTTGGCAGATGTCGCGGAAGAAGTCACACTCATTCATCGTCGCACAGAATTCCGTGGAGCACTGGACAGCGTGGAGAAAGTACATGATCTGGCGCAAGCCGGGAAAATTTCATTGCTCACCAATGCCCAAGCAATTGGATTACGTGGTAATGGCCAATTGACAGATGTGGTCATCAAGCATAAAGAGCAAGGAGAATTGGTCAAAGCTACCGATCACTTTATCCCTTTATTTGGTTTATCACCAAAAATCGGCCCTATTGGAGACTGGGGGCTCACCGTTGAAAAGAATGCTATCGTTGTCAACACGGAGGATTATAGCACCGGTGTGCCGGGTATTTATGCCGTTGGTGATATCAATACTTATACTGGGAAATTGAAACTGATCCTTTGTGGTTTTCACGAAGGAACCCTCGCCGTACAATCAGCTTTTAAATACATTTATCCTGATCAGAAGCTGAGCTTTAAATACACGACGGTAAATGGCGTGAATGGGTTTTAATTTTCTGATTACATCATTTTTTACCACATAGACACATAGCGTTTTTTAAAACAATGCGAACCCCGAAAAGTCAAACTATGTGTCTATGTGGTGAAATCCGTTTAAAACGTTACTTCTACTTCCATTTCTTCCTCGCCACGTAAGATTTTCACGTTTGTAGACTC
The DNA here is from genome assembly GCF_050633125.1 of Lewinella sp. Taxonomy (NCBI): domain Bacteria; kingdom Pseudomonadati; phylum Bacteroidota; class Saprospiria; order Saprospirales; family Lewinellaceae; genus Lewinella; species Lewinella sp. The sequence goes on along the minus strand of NZ_JBOEFX010000074.1, from coordinate 16,218 downwards.
TCCTTTCTTGAACTTGGCAAGACCTTCCATGTAGTCGTAAATATCCTTTACTTCTACATCTCCGATCTGCATAATAACATCACCGCCTTTTAGTCCAGCTACCTGACCAGGGCGGCCCTCAATAGCGCTGTCGATACGCATTCCGGTGCCTCCGTAGACATAATCGGGCATTACTCCCAGCGTTACTTTGAAACTAGCTGCCGAGCGCCCATTGTCTTCATTCTTTGTTTCCGTAAACTCAAGACGGCCTTCGCTATCCAGTTTTTCGATCAGTGCCAGCATGTAATCACTGATAGACAATATTCCAGAATAATTGATTGTAGCAGGGTCATCAGCAGGTTTGTGATAGTCGCTGTGTTGGCCAGAAAAGAAGTGCAGTACAGGAATATTTTGCAGATAAAAAGAGGTATGATCAGAAGCACCTACTCCCGATTCGGTAGTTTTGATACTAATACCACCAACTTTTACCTTTTCCAAAGCGGGAGTAAGTGATGGAGACGTTCCCACACCATTGACCACCATTACTTTCTCCTCATTCAATCGACCCACCATATCCATATTCAACATATAGTTGACAGTACCAAGGTCAATGGTAGGGGAAGCTACCCATTTTTTAGAGCCTACCAGCCCCAGTTCTTCCCCGGAAAAGCCCATAAAGAGGTAATTGTTATTTCCTGCGGCGCTGTTATCTTTCAAACGGCTAGCAAGATAAAGGAGAGCGGCGATCCCGCTAGCGTTGTCATCAGCACCATTATGAATAGCAGGCTCACCTGCATGTAGCGAACCAAATTCTCCATATCCAAGGTGGTCATAATGCGCTCCGATAACTATTGTATTTTCCGCACCATTATCAAGATATGCGACTACGTTGCGGCCAATTCTTTCTTCACCAGTTTCCGCGTGAGGGTTAGACTTGTAGGTCAACTCAAACTCGTGGTACCAACTACCGTTATCCCCTTTGGGTTCCAAACCTATTTGTGCAAACCGCCAAGCAATGTATTCGGCTGCCATAAGCTCGCCTTTTAATCCCGTCTCCCGGCCTTCCAGGTAATCGGAAGCAAGGTAAACAACATCGACCTGTGCTTGCTGCAGTGGAATATTAACCTGAGCACTAGCGGTCACCAAAATCGACATCGTAGTTGTCAAAAAAATACCTTTAAGCATAGTTTCCTGTTTTTGTGGCCACAAAGATCAACCTTTCACACAAAAAATGAAAATACGCTTAGTAATAATAGTTTCAAAAAGGCACTGGGCTAGCCCAATTTAGAAATGTACTCCATCACCAAGGCTTTGCGTCGAACACTCACAGGAATCTTTGTTCCTTCATTCAAAAGCAGATAGCCGCCATCGGTTTTGATAAAATCCGTAATAAACTGCGGGTTTACCAAATGAGACTGGTGTACCCGGAGGAAGTCATGCTCCTCCAATAAGTCAGTAAAGCTTTTTAAGGTTTTGCCTACCAGAATAGGCTTCTGTTTAGAGAGGTGAAAATTGGTGTAATTACTTTCAGCTTCCAAGCGAATAATTTCTTTGATTTCTACTAGCTGAATACGATCTTGAGCATGAAGGGCTAATCGTTGAGGTAAAGTAGGTCCAGCTTTACCTGCCAATTGTAACAATTGCCGTTGGGGCTGCTGCCTACCTAATTGTTGTTCGGCTTTTCCTACCGCTTCTTTTAGTAATTCAGAATCGATAGGTTTCAACAGATAATCGATCGCTGCATACCGGAAGGCACGAATGGCTTGGTCATTTAAGCCTGTAGTAAAGATCACATTACCCGGCCACTCGCCCATAATATCCAAGAGATCGAACCCGGTACCATCAGGGAGTTCAATATCCAGAAAAAGAAGGTCAGGCTGAAGTTGCCTGAGGAGTTTAGCTCCTTGAACAACGGTATCGGCAGAAGCCAACACCTCCACTTCCGGACAGTGAGCTTGTAAATATTGCCGCAATTGCTTTTCGGCTGCTGGCTGGTCTTCAATTATTATTGCTGTCAACATAAGCGAAAGATAACAACTTTGAAAGTTAAGAAAGCCGTCTTTTACCTAATATATGTGAGTAATTCCAACAAAATTAGCGTTCTTTCGTACACCATCATAATCAATCCATTTCCTTTATGGGCCTTCCCCTGAGGTCGTCATTAAATCGACAAATTCTATCCTGGCTCTTAATTGCACTTGGCGCGTTGGGAAGTTATCTCCTTGCCCGGCAATACCTGCCTATCCTATTTTGGTTTTCAGGCCACTTACTTAGCCTCGTTAGTATTCCTCTACTCGACAAGCCACTTAAGGACGAGGGAAAAAAATGGAAAAAAACAATCCCTGGATTCATTGCTGGAGGCGCACTACTGGCCCTCCTTGTTGCAACACAATGGGCCACCCGGTCGTCTACGGGATGGCGGGGCTTTCTCCACCTCACTGATTTACCGCTCACCGTTTGGGGCAACATCCTATCCCTGATTCCTTTGATGCTTGGTATTTGGCTATTGAGTTTACGAAAGATTCAACTATTACAAGGGTATTTCCCTGATCGGCGGGTACGATTATTATTGTTGATAGGTGCTAGTTTGTCGATAGCCCTAGTGGCTTATCTCCCTCCATTGGGAATGCAATTCCTGCCCCTTTTCTTAAGCCTGATCATCTACCTTATTACGCTCGATATTTATCTGGAAAACGACCGTACCAGCATGACCTGGTTATTGGTTTGGCTGTTACTTATCAGTTTATTACTGGCTGCGTTTTCTTATCAACGCAGTCTTAGTATTGATCAACAAACCCATGAAGCTATTGCCCAAGATATTGTTCGAGCAGGAGCGCCTGATTCCACCCGACAATATCACCTAGAGTTTCAATGGGATACCCTCTCCCCTACTTCTGCTCCAGCCTTATTGCCCGATGAATTACAGAATATCCCAGCAGGAACCGGCCAATTACACAGCACCAAGGAAAGAAACGACTGGGTTTACCGCCAGCAAAACGGACAAGACTACGTCATTGTAGGAAGAAAAGCCGCAGGTTTTCGCCCTCCTTTGGCTTTAACTTCTGTGCTTTTTCTATTCGGACTCACTTACTGCCTCTGTCTACGTGGTTTTGCATGGTGGTTGGGGTATCCTTTTAAAAAATGGCTATTACCTCTTTTTGGGCCAAGTTCCCTCAAGGTAAGGGTACAGTTGTCTTTCTTTGTAATAGCACTGGTCGCACTCATTCTCGTAGCTTGGTTTACCATTGACTTTTTCAAAGACCAACCAGAGTTTTTGAGCAGTTGGCTAGAGCAGCTGCTGAGTTTGTATATCTTCCTCTTACTGATTGCAGGTGCCTTGGGAATTATTTTGGCCAATAGTATCAGTGACCCTATCGTACAAATAGGCAAAAAACTAGGAGACACCAGGTTGCAAAACAATGAACCTCTACAGTGGCCTCGCGAAGACGAAATAGGAAAACTCGTAGCTAATTACAATCAAATGATTGTCGACCTCGACAAGAGTGCTGCTAAATTGGCCGCAACAGAACGAGAGAGTGCCTGGCGGGAAATGGCCAAACAAGTTGCCCATGAAATAAAGAATCCTCTTACACCAATGAAGCTTCAGCTGCAGCAACTTTTGCGTCTGGAGAAAGAAGATCCCGAAAGAGCGAGGGAATGGAGCAAGAGGGTTGCGGGTTCGATCATTGAACAAATTGACGGCCTGGCGCTTATCGCTACCGAATTCAGCAGTTTTGCCCGTCTCCCCGAAGCCAATGCTACCACTTTTGATCTCTGCAAACTGGTGCAATCGGCCTACGATCTTCATTCCGCAGGTAAAACCAGCGGCCAACTTTCGCTAAGCCTGCCTGAAACACCAGCCATGGTATTTGCAGATAGAGATCAGTTACTTAGAGTTCTCAATAATTTAATCAGAAATGCCGACCAGGCCCTTCATGACCAACAAGCACCACATATTGATATCCGGTTGGAAGCTTTGGTTGATTTTCATCAATTGACGATAACCGATAACGGAACGGGGATTCCTCCACATATCCAATCAAAAATATTCCAACCCAACTTCACTACCAAATCATCTGGTATGGGGCTAGGACTGGCCATGTGCAAAGCCATCATTGAGCAAGCAGAAGGGACGATAGATTTTGATACTAAGATTGGCGAAGGGACTGTTTTCAAAGTAACTTTACCTAAGGTTATTAATCGCTAAGCCTATACGCTATCACATAACATTCAGTCTCCTATTTGATAGACAAACATCGTGATTGATGGAAACGAGGAAACAAAACCTTCTTTTCTATCTTTGAAACATCTTTGGTCAATCATTTGCTATGTACAATCCATATTTCCTAGCGGGAATGTTCTTATTAGGCCTATTGTTACAACCAATAGTAGCACTTTCTCAATCAGGAAGCTTCGGTCTCATTGATACGACGGGCCAAGTCGTTATTCCTTTTGAGTATACTTCTCTCAGTCACCCATTCGACAACAGGATCGTTGCTTATAAAGATGGCCTTACAGGTGTTTTTGACACACAAGGAACACTCATCATTCCTTTCGACACCCCCCATATATCCAGCTTTGACCAAGGCATGGCAACCTATTCTACAGGACAAAAATGTGGCTACATAGACACCAGTGGTACAATTAAGGTTTCGGTGACCTATGATCGCTGTAATCCTTTTATTGACAGCCTAGCCTGGGTAGGAAAAAACACGGAGGAAGGCCTACGATATGGCGTAGTAAACAACCAAGGGCAACTCATCATCCCCTGCATTTATGAGCAGGCTGGTTCACACTTGTATATGAATGACTTATTCAAAGTAAATCAACAAGGTAAACATGGCTTAATTGATAGGCAAGGAAATCAAATAACATCGATTAAATATAGTGAAATAGGCACCTTTTCAGAAGGGCTGCTTCGTGTAAGAAAAAACGGATTATTCGGTTTTGTTAATAGTACAGGAGAGGAAGTTATCGCCTGTCAATTTCAACGTGCAGGATATTTCAATAATGGTTTGGTGTATACACGCAATCAACAAGAGGAAGTGTATCGCGACCGAAAACTAGCAGCTGTAATAAATATTACAGGATGGAATCTTCTAACTGGTTTTTCGGAAGATGGGTTGGCTCAATTCAAAGAAAACGAGCTTATCGGTTTTCGTAATCGCCTTGGAGAAGTGGTCATCAAGCCACAGTATGACGTTATTAGCGCACTAGAAAATGGGCGATCAAGAGTCGTTAAAAATGGCTACAACGGAGTGCTCGATGCTAATAAAAATGTTATCATCCCCATAGTCTACCATTCCATCGGTGCCGATAGTGATGGCATTATCATCGCCCGTAAAGGTGATCATTATGGCGCATTGGATACCGTCGGAAAAGTAGTTATTCCATTTATATTTGAGTATATTGAGAGGTTTCGAAATGGCCAAACATATTCCTTGGCCAAAAATAATGGTGCATATGGTGTTATTGATAAACAAGGAGAAACCCTCATTCCGTTCAGTTACAAAAACGTTCCCGACTTACGCTTTCCTTATGGACTCTGTCCTTTTGAAAAAGAGGGTAAAATGGGTTACCTTAATTTGCAGGGCGATGTCGTTATTCCTTTTGAATACCTTACAGCAAGGGCCTTTTCTGACTCTGGTGTAGCGATTTGTAAAAAGGCTGATTAAACGTCAACATCCGTTAAACAATGATCAACTAACTAGATATTCCAGACAATCATGGCTTCACCAACCCAGCTTGCAAAACAATTTCGCGAAGTATACCTCAACGGCGACTGGATCGCAAAAACGAACCTAAAAGCCGAAGTGGAGGATATGGACTGGAAACTAGCTACTACTCCTGTCGGAAAATTAAACACTATAGCCCTTCTTGTCTTTCACATGAACTACTATGTAGCAGGCGTGCTTCAGGTACTCGAAGGAGGCACACTGGATATTAGAGACAAATACAGTTTTGACGCCCCACCCATCCAATCTCAAAGCGAATGGGAGGCACTACTCAATAAGGCGTGGCAAAATGCTGAACAGTTTGCCATCAAAGTCGAACAATTGACCCAACAACAATTGCAAGCCCCATTCGTGAAAGAAGAATACGGCACCTACGAACGTAATATTGATGCCATGATTGAGCATGGATATTATCATTTGGGGCAAATTGTACTACAGAAGAAGATCTTGGAGGGGTGAGGCTTATTGGCCAACGCTCTAAAGTCGTAAAGAGACTCGTGTTAGTAAAGTCGCCACTAGGCACTAAGCGTACAGAGACAAAAATGACTTCCTGAGGAGACGATTAGTTAGTGGCGATCTACAACCTTGTGTGAATACATCAATGTATTTATACAAATAAAAGCAAGCGCACTAAAATGGGAGCGGGGTATTTATAGTCTACCAAGGTAGGATAGAACACAGATTACCTACGGTGATCGTCGCAAGCTCCTCAGCGTTTAACGGATCAGGCAGATTTTTACTGCTATTAAATCTGTGTAAATAAAAAAGCCGCTGAAGAATAACGCTTCAGCGGCTTTCCTAATACTTCTTTTCATCTTTCCCGTTCAAGGCAAAGAATGATAGAAGAACGCCCTTTTACTGCTTCACAATACGTACCAACCGTGCTACACGATCGTCGAGGAAGCGTACAAAATACACACCATCCGGGTAAGCATAAAGCGAAAGAGAGCCAATGTAGCGGCCATCATACTGGGTCAGTTGCGACTGGTACAAGAGGCTACCTTTTCCATCATACACCTGTACAGGCAGGAAAATAGTATTGGTCTCCAATCCAGGAAGTTCAATTTGGAAGACGCCCTCCGTTGGGTTAGGGTAAACCAAGATCGGAGTTCCTGAAATCGTGGTTAGGTTATCGGTGGAGATAATCACATCTAGCATGATGCTTACATCCACAGAGCAACCAAGTGCATCCTCAATCGTCAGCATGTAGTCACCAGCGCTCAGGTTATCAAATAATGGCTGATCTTGGCTATTGTTGCCCAATTGGTAGGTATAAGGTGGCACACCGTTCACGACCAATACTTCAATCTGCCCATCACTTGCTCCCACTTCGGATTCTCCCATTACGGTAGCAGTAGAAAACTCTAACGTACAGCTAGCAATAGTCGCCATTTCGGTGTAAGAACAATCACCCGCACTCAAGATCACTATCTCGTAATCACCCGCTGCTAAGCCTGTGAAGAAATTCTCTTCTTGAAAAGTCATGCCACCATCGACACTGTATTCAAAAGGGCCAACACCATCTGAAGCGATAATTAAGATAGTGCCATCTTCAACTCCTGGTGCCGAGGTTGGTGCGACCTCCACATCACCGGAAAGGGTACAGACATAGGTGGCACAGAAATTATTAGTTTCGCTAAAGCCAAAATTGCCATCGCTGGTCAATAAAGGCAAGCCTTCTTCATCAGTAATTTCATAATTGCCTTGTCCGTACTGGCAGCAGATACCATCACCATAAGAATCGAACATCGTAAAGACATAACAGGCGTCGGGGTCAAGGCATAATCTTTCGGTCTCCAGCGTAGACTCCTCTGAATAAGGACCACCTTCGTAAAGGACTTCTCCATTTTCATTAGCCAACTCCCAAGTAGTTTCATCAGGGTATTCATCTGTAAGGATACTCAATGTGGCCTGAATACCATTTAGGAGTGCCTCAAAATCACGGCTAAAGCCATCATTCTCTGGACGTTGATCTGGCGAACCATTAGGCATCGTAGCCGCTACATCCAAGGTATTGAGTCCATTAATAGCAGTCGTAATCGTAAGATTGATAATGGTAAACTCGCCGCTGGCAAGGGCTCCTTCCCACATGATAGGATCAAGTGCTGTGCCATTTAAAACAGGAGTAACCAACGAACTGGTTAAAGTGTCTGTTCCCAGATTAGTAAGTACCAACTGAACCGTAACCTCACTACCACAGGATATTCCAGCATTGGTATTAATACCTGTTATAGCTGCATCAAGGCGTGGCAAATGGCTCACAACAACGTCAAGTGTGTCGTTACGAGGTTGGTCATCTCCTTCGGTATGCACGAATATTGTGAAGGGATAATCACCAACTAAGGATAAATCTTCCGTTGTTCCGAAGGTATGCACATATGTACTGTCAGGAAACAGCGTGAGCATCAGGGTATCAATCACAGCAGCATTGCCATTAAAAACATAGCCAACACTAAAGTTTTCCAAGGTATCTAAGCCTTGATTGATGACTTCCATTTGGATAGTCTCCGTAGCCGTAAGGTCAGGAGCCGTCAGCGGACTGCTCAATGCCAACGGGGTAAGATCCGTGGTATCCTTGCGTAAATCAAAAGCTACAATACGGGTACGTGAACCATTAGGGCCAGCGTATTCGGTAGTATACCAAAAAGTACGATCATTGATAGGATCAATAGACATGTGTGCATAATCGCCAAAGCGAGTTCCTGAATTAATAGTGCTCTGCCCATCTACGACATTATATTCCTCAAAGGTCATTTCTCCTAACGGGTCGTTTGCACGGCGGCCAGTAAAGCGGACACCTACGTAAGTGTCTTCGCTACTCACGTTGTACGCCAAGCCGATATTGCCGTCGCTGTCCATGGCTATACCTCCCATAAAGCGGTGCAGGCCATCATCTGGTGCCCAGGTTCCTTCTTGATAAACAGCCCAATCTTCGCCTGGGTAACGACGAATTTCCGTCCAACGAATCCCAGAAAGTTCATTACCATCAACATCGGTCATAAAGTTCATTACCATCGTTTCGTAATCGCCAAAATTGCGATAGATTGTCTGGTTCATGATAACTTCCGGAATACCGTCCAAGCCATTGCCGCCCAGCTGCGGGATACAAGCAAAACCACCACCTGCAGCGGCACAAGCGTACGCATCGTAGGGGCTCGTCACAACACTGGTATTGGTAACCTCGGTCAGGTCAGGATCATCCCAATTGAGTTTGATGCTGTACACCTCAATCGCATCCTCTTCATTGCCACTCCAGGAAGAATCGTTAAGGGTAACAATCAATGGCTCATCACTAGGTTGATCTGGCCCTGTCCAATCTACTGGTGTAGCAACAGTGAAACCAGATTCTGTATTCCCTGTACCGGGTAGGCCTATCCGCTGAATAGGAACCATAGCAGCACCATCCAAGATTGCTTGCCGATCAATAAAGTAAGCATGCAGCGTATTCGTTCCGCCTTCATTGGTTGTTACCGAATAAGCATTGCCCCAAATACCATACTTAGGGTAATCGGGAAAACTGGGAGTAGAAAAGCTATAGGCATCCCACTCTCCTAGCGGATCATCCGTAGCAGAAATAGCTACTAAGAGGCGGTTACCATTGGGAAATTCTGTAATCAACCAACGCTCTGCCTCTTGATCATAAAGAACAATAGGGTCACCTGCTGACGAGAAACCAATGCTACTCCAAATAGTATTGGCAGCAAAAGAAGTGATAATATTTCCTTCCTTATCGTAAACGCCCAATTGAGTAGCATTTACAGCCTGAAGGTAGTGGTTGCGGCCCACATCTCCGGACGGATCATGCGGCGAAGAGCCTGTAACAAGGCCATTGATATTTACCAAAGGCTCTGCGAAATTAGTCCCTCCGGTAATACTGGTTTGTCGGATAAGATCAGGCCCAATGTATTGTCGCTCAGGAAAGAGGACGGCTTGCTTACCACGTCCTTGAAAGTTCTTGGGTACCGAACGAGGTTTCTTACCCATTTTCCGGCGTTCCGGATCGGTTGCAGGCACCGGAATCAAGGTCCTCACTGCTGGAATATGCCCTAGATATTCCGCATAGGTCTGCTCTACGGTAGCATCAATTTTTTGAGCAGAAGTGTTGTTTTGAGCGAGGGCCAAATTAGCCCACAAAAGTCCTGCCATCAGCAAGACCATACTAGTCTTAGTCATATAATGAATAGTTGATAATATTTGGCGTCGGGAGGTAACAGGCTGTAGCTGTTTACAAATGCGAAGCTAAAACAATTGTGGCGGGTCTTCAATACACAAAGGGGAGATTTGTCTTTTGGGGAACGGAAATTGTGGAAACAAGCAAGTTTTGTATTGATTTTTTTGGGCCATGCCGGTAGTGGCGTTGCTGGGCAAACGCCCCTACGGCACCAGGCTATCCGCTGCTCCGTGAGTGCGGGCTTGAAACCCGCCCCTACGGAGCAGCTCCTATCCTTTGGCCTGCTCCTCCGTCCGCCGAGCTTCAGGCGCTGCCTTCCGCATCAGTTATTCGGGAATTGAGCCTGCCGCTACCCTCCCACTTCGCGGGGTGAGCTCAAGGCATAGAGAAGAGAGTTGATCGCACCAATGCAATCATACAGCCGATTTTTGCGCCAATCGTACCAGTGCGATCATACGATTGGGACACATCTAAAAAAACACCTCTATGATGTGGAATATTGACAAAAATGTTAATTTATAACGTCATCGCTCATGTTAGTTTCCGAACTACCCCGACCTTCTTGGTCGGGATTATAGGAAGCTGGTCTTCCGACCAGTAATCAAGATTAGCCCATTTTACGCTGGTCAGAAGACCAGAAAGATAAGGTATCGTAGTCTGGAGACTACGACAAGCCTACATAATTGAAATGTGTCCTAACCGCAGCGTGCGATCATACAATTGGCGCAAAATTATTAAAGAGATAGGGCGTCAAAGACAGGCTACAACCCGGGCTTTACGAACATATTATTCAAATGGAGAACCCACCTCCTACCCTCTGGGCCACCTCCATCAGAGCGGTTACCCACCCCCGGCTTTGCGAGTCGACCCCGCCAGCGAGGTACATGGGCGGGCCGTGGCCCGTAGAGATTTGGCGCGCAAGGCGGAGCCTGAAGCGCGGGGCGCGGAGCGACCAAGGACCAAGGATGGGCGGACCGCAGGGACAGACAGCCTGGTGCCCAGGACCGCGAGGGACGAAGGCAGGGCCCATAACAGGCATTTTACACCTGCATCTTGTTCTCTTGCAGTACGACGCGCATATTCTCTAAAAGGAAATCTGCATTTTCTTGAGAAAAACACATTGGTGGTTTAATTTTCAACACATTATGTAAGGGGCCATCGGTGCTCATGAGGATGCCTCGTTGGCGCATACGATTTGCCAAGTGGCTGGCTTGCTGGGCTGCGGGTGCCTGCGTTTCCGGGTCTGTGATCAGCTCGATACCTTGAAAAAAGCCGGGGCCGCGAACATCGCCGATGATCGGAAAGTCCTGTTGTAACGCGAGTAACCCTTGCCGTAGATGAGTGCCTACCTGCTCAGCGTTGTCCTGAAGGTTTTCTGTCTTGATGACCTCCAACACCGCACGACCGATGGCACAGGAGACGGGGTTGCCGCCGAAAGTGTTGAAAAACTCCATGCCATTAGCAAAAGTTTCCGCTACTGCTGGTGTAGTAACCACCGCCGCCAGCGGATGACCATTGCCAATGGGTTTGCCCAACGTAACAATGTCTGGCACGACACCTTGCAGCTGAAAACCCCAGAAGTGCTGCCCTACCCTACCGAAACCTACCTGAACTTCGTCGGCGATACACAAGCCTCCGGCGGCGCGCACCATTTGGTAAGCTGCGGAGAGGTAGCCTTGCGGCAAAACGATCTGCCCACCACAACTGAGAATGCTCTCGGCAATGAAGCCGGCAATGTTACGCCCCTTAGATTGTACCTGATGAATGGCCTCCTGAATATGATTGGCGTACAGCTGGCCCGCTGTATGCGGATCACGGTAGCGCCCACGAAAAGTGTCCGGCATGGGTACGATATGGGTATGCAAAGGAGCCCCCTGGCCACCATGGCCATCAAACTTGTAACTGCTGATGTCAATACAGGCCCCAGTGTTGCCGTGATAGCCAACCTCTATAGCGATCATATCTTGCTGCTGTGACCATGTTTTGGCCATACGTAGCGCCAACTCATTGGCTTCGCTACCAGAATTGACGAAATGCACCACCGATAATTCTTCGGGCATGGTAGCGGTTAATTCTTGGGCAAACTGCACCAAATTGGGGTGCAAATAGCGGGTATTGGTATTGAGAACAGCCTGCTGGCGCTGCGCAGCACGCACAACCTTGGGGTGCTCATGCCCGACATGAGCCACATTGTTGACGGTATCGAGGTAGCGGCGGGCATCGGTATCGTAAAGGTAAGCCCCAAAACCACGGACGATATGTAAAGGTTGCTGATAGGAAATACTCAGGCTACGGCCCAACTTTTGCTGGCGAATAGGTAAGATCTCGTTTACTGACAAGGTTGTTTTGGGCCATTGGGGCAAATCCAGATAAAACAACTGTGGATCGGGGCAATTGCTCAGCCAGGTAGCCCTTTCGTCGGGATAGGCGACGCCAGGGAAATCCTGCTCATTATCTAGCAGATCGAGAATAATTTGAAAATGGAGATGCGGTGGCCAGTTGCCGTTTTCAGGCGCAGGGCCGATGGTAGCGATTTGTTGGCCAGCGGCTACTGTTTGTCCGGCTTTGATATTCGCCAATGACAAACGGCTGAGGTGACCATAAAGCGTATAAAACGTGAGTGAATTACTGACTTTGTGTTCGAGAATAATGGTAGGGCCATAGTCGCGTTCGCCTGCATTATCGGCAATGCTAAAAACAGTGCCCGATAAGGGTGCAAAGACCGGCGTTTCGGCAGCACACCAAACATCCAAGCCCAGGTGGACGGTTCGCCACTGGGCACCGGCATTGCCCATGACTTGGTAAGCATCGGTCGTATAAAAAGGGCGCACTTCCGCATAGCCTCCAACCCCCAAATCGGCTTCGGCTTCCGCCAGTATCCGGTCTACCGTTTTGGCAAAAGACTTGATGGTGAGGAAGTTTTCGTTATTGCCTAAATCCAGGCTACCAACGCTTAAATCTAAAGGTATTGTAGACTTTCCTGCCCAAGGCATGAGAGGAACGAAGGAAGGAGAGGTCGCTAACCACTGATTGAATTTTTCCCTTTGCGGAACGGGCTCCCAGCCGCAGGCTTCCCGCAAGCGATAATGGGCCAAGGCTGGGGGAATCTTTCGCCATTTTTGCAATACTTCCCAAGCTGGTTGGGCACTGATTTGCAAGTAGCTGTTGTCCGGTTCTGCTTGCTGATTGTGGGCCGCTGAAGCGACGGTAATAAGCAAGCGAGCAGCAATCATATCGAAAAGCACCTCTACTTCCTCCTCCGCAAGCGGCTGTATCTCGTGAAAGCCCTTGGTGAGCTGGCAGGCCGCAGTGAGCGGATCAGGCAGACCCATCGCGCCGTAGGCGCAGGCGATGGCCAACTCGTTGATGAGGTGTGTATGGAGTGCATCCCCAAAGTCGATCACGCCGCAGATGATGGGATACTCCCCTTCATCATTGACCAGGAGGTTCAGCTCGTGAGCATCATTGTAATTGATTGTCGTGCGGAGTGACGCCAACTTGGGCTGAGTGTTTTTTTCAAACCTATCCCAAAAGTAGCTGGCGATTTCTTGTTGTGCCTCTGTCACAAAAAGAGGCAGGTATTGTTGAGAGAACAGGGTCTGGCTGGGGTCCCATTTATAGAAACGATGTGCCTCGGGATGATCGAAACCGGAGAGGGCACCATTGAGCAGCCCGCAGGCAGCTCCCCATTGGTGGAGCAGTTCCGGGCTGCGGGGATTGATATCATCCAGTAAGCGCCCGCTCACCCAGGATTGAAGGCGGACGAAGTGAGCGTTGCCTTCCTCGCTCGTCACCTCCAACAGGTGCTTGCCTGACAGGCTGGGAATCATGCGTGGTACAGACCAAGGGAGCTTCTGTTTGTTGAGGTGCTCCAATATAGCGACCTGAAACTCCAACGTTGCCCGTGCCGCTCCGCTGCGGCTGATTTTGAGGGTATACTCCTCCCCCGCCGGGGTTTGGAGGTAGAAGTTGAGGTCGACCTCGCCGGCGAGGGGGCGGGCGGTAACGGTGAGGCCGTAGTGGATTTTTACGAGGGCAATAACTTCCTCAAGATCACGGAAAGTATCGGCGGGCAAGTTCGTGGTCATAGCTTACTAGACATTCGTTGGAGTAGAAGGAGGCAAAGGTAGGGAATGTGAAGGACGCTATTTCCTTCACGATCACATGATAACGACTTCTAGTGTGTTTTCTTTTTTATCGTGGGTAAGGATGGTAATTTTCCCATTGGCGTTAGGCCAGATAAAGTATTTCCGCTCGCCGTGAGGCAAGGCGATTTCCTGCAAAGAGAATTCATCGTCCGTTAATGTTGTTAAGCGGATATTGGTTTTGGACTCATCCGTTTTTTCCTGATCGAAATAGGAAAAGGTGACGGCTCCTGTGTCATCTATGGTTTGGAAAATGAAGTCGAAATATTTGTTTGATAGCCTTGGTACTGGCTCAAAAGGATTGACCCTTGTGTGTTTGGAAGGAACTAGATAATTACCATGTCCATGGTCTATAGCATACGGTCTCTCCCAGGAAGTTGGATGAGCCGTCATTCTATACTCTATCTTCCGCGCATTTATATTGTAAAAAACACCGTGGGGCTTTTTGGGAATCCGTTCGACAGACTTGAGCGTCAAATCGCTTTCCATGATGCAAACCAAACCATCATTGATATGGCCTCTGAACTCAAGATCAAAGCTCTCCAAGTTTAATACGAGCTGGCCGTTGGGCAAGCGATTAATTTGGTGAAAATACAAATAGCCAATTCCTTCTATACCCGCTTTTTCGTCCTGAATCTCTTTACCAATCAGTGCTGGTATGTCTTTATAGTAATCCATTGTATAGGTCTTCAAATGACGTCCCTTACTGTTGAAACGAGCTTCGTATACGCTGTAACTGTTCGAGACCAGTTGTGCTTTGCTCTCTCCTCCATACACCAAGCCTACTATTGCAAACTCATCCTCGGTAGCCCAGGCCAAACGAGGGGCTTCTTTTGCACCCCGTAACTTGTAGGTAAAGCGTAGCTCGCCAGTTCGCAAATCATGCGCTTGTATTTGCGATTCCATCACTGCATAATTTCCTGAGATATTGAATCCCTGAGCTATTTGATTACTCAACACCAAGGTATCGTTGGACCACAAATGGCTTCCCCAATAATCGCGGTCCTCTAATTGGATTTTGCTACTGGCCCAATCCTTGGCGGGATCTTCCAGCGAGAAGAAAAGCACCTGGTGCTCGCGCCAACCTTTGATACGGAAGTTGGGTGCAGTATGTTGATGAACGATGAAACCACCAGCTACTCCGGCAATTGGAGGTTGTTGGATAAGATGATGATCCTCTGGGACTTTTTTTTTATGATAATTAGGAAAAATCAACTCAGCAGATCTTAGCTTTTGGCCTGCTTTATCGATAATTTCCAGCCATTGTTGCTCTTCATCGTCATCAGCAAATACGATTCCGAAATGGTCATCCTGTTGAGCGATACCTTTAATAAAAGATTTCTCCCCCAACCGGATGTTATAGGTCAGCACTGGTTGAAGGTCCACATCCACAATGGTAAGCAGGTGATCCATCAACTCATCGCCTTTACTTTTACTGGCTTCATTTACGGACAAGAAGTAGTAAGCTTCGGTTTTCTTCTCTTTCTGGACATACCCAATATTCCCGCTGGTGATCTCGGGAATATTTGGAATCGTGAGGGTTTGTCCAATCCCTTGAGAGATGATTGCAATGAGCAGTAAAAACGTACAAAATATCGATAATTTTTCATTCATCACAGGGCGTGTTATTGGAGTTGAAAGGTGAAATACAAGAGCATATTCGAGCAAATATACAGAGAGTATGTTTTTTACTACTTTGTCTATTGTAGATATAGTTTCAAAGCTGACGATAGGGTGAAGTCGATATTATTGGAGAACTATACTTACCGTTGTATTTTTACTGAGCGAGGTTTTAGAGATACAGCGACGTAAGGGCAACCTACGTTGGCCTGGAAGCGATCAAATGAGAAGATGATAAATTAAGGACGATGGATAAAATGTGGAAAACAGTATTCTTGATAATCTTAGGAGTATTAATTTTATACCTCCTTTTTGGTTTGTATACTGCATTCAAGCTAGGCCAGATAAATGAACTTTAATTGAGCCTTTTTGCTCACTGTTTTGCACTGTGACTCGTATCCATACAACTAAGTACACAGTTGATGTAAGCGCCACATATCTGAAGAAGAAGCCTCTATAAGACTCACAAAAAAACCAAACAACACACTGAATATCAACCATATAAACTAAGCCAGACTCAAGATCCCCTTGGGAGGGGACCCACCCGTTGCCTGAACGCCAGCCCAAT
>NZ_JBOEFX010000073.1:0-84311 GCF_050633125.1 Lewinella sp. | reverse complement strand
GCCTACGCTTTTCCAACCAAACCATTCCATCTAGCTTCCTACTTTTCTGGCTCGCCTGAAAAACTTCCTCAAAGGGAGTTTTATCCAATAAAAGAAAAGGAACACTAGTCTCTGGTAGCGATAGGCTTACTTGTAATTATATTTAGCACAAATAGTACTGCGCTTGCTATATTGAACGTGTAGGTAAACTCTATGCTTCTTGTACTTAATGGCCAAATCAATAGAACAAACATGACAAAAAGGTGTGCTAAGCACCAATAAAAGAGATGGTATCGCTTATATAATTTTGTAATCGCATAACCCGATAAGTATACAAGATTGGAAGAAAAAAACATGTACCATATCACATTTTTAACATCCCAACTCCAGCCTGTTGCGCGGTTCAAGTCCCAACTTGTACTAGGCACTAAATAATCATAACATTTCACACACAAAATGAGTAGTAAAACCAGCCAAACCATGTTTCTTTCAATGAGCTGTTTCATGCTATCGTTTTTTATCAATGAGCTGATTCTGATCATCATACTCGTACTCATAACGATATTCATACGCTATTTCTAATTTACCATTGACCGTGCCTTTCACTCATTTGTTGATGAAAAATCTATCGCACCTCTGATCTATTTTTTGGCATTTGCAAAATGAAACTTTTCAAACACTTTGCCATTGAATTGATATGCACCACTATTCGGCACATTAAACCATACTTCCCCCTTGTTATCTTTGTAAATAGAAACCAGCGACGCTCCCGTATTTTTATTCTCAATAGGATAATAGATGAGCTTTTCACCATCACTTCGCCAGACACCAGTACTGGAACCAGACATCCATAAGTCGCCATCATCAGCGGCTATTATTGACATAAAATAAGGGTAATCTATTTCCTTATTTTTATCAGAATAACCAACACCATTTTTTCTTTTGTAGTCGATATAATTAGTACCGTTTCTTTCTGTACTGGTTGGTAATATTTCATACCGATAGCGACTATTACAGAACCAGAAATCACCATTCTTGTCTTCCACAATTGAGCGAATACCGAAATCACCACCACTTGGTGTTTCCGTCAAATGCTGTTCATAAAGCCAGCTTACGGATGTGCCATCATAACGGCACACGCCAAGCGATGCGGTACCAAACCAAAGGTGGCCTTTGCTGTCTTTGTACCAAGAGTAAATATCATAAGGGTTGTAAGACGAATTGGGGTATTTTTCGTAAAACGCATCCGCGAGATCAGCCTTAGGAAATTCTAGATAGTATAATGAATCGCCATCATACCGATAAGGCCCACCTTTGCCCCAACCCATTCTGAACCAGAGATCATCCGGTTCTAACTTCCATTCCTTCTTGGTAGAAGGGGTGTTTACTACTTCTAAAATTGATATTTTTTGACCATCAAATTTGTTGATGCACTCCGGTGTATCAAAGAAAATATTACCAAGTTTATCTTCCTGCATCCCTAAGATGAAATAGCTGCAAAGTCCATCTTTCTTTGTAAAATGAGTAATGGTTTCACCATCATGCCAGTACACTCCGCTCTCTTTACTTCCAAACCAATAGTTATCCTGGCGGTCCTGGTAAATAAGAACTGCGCTGCTATCCATTTCTGAGACCACTTTACCTGCGATGGAAACAACATTCTCTTTTTCAGGGCTAGGGTTTTCGTTGTCTGGAACGCTTTGCCCCTTGCAGGACGAAAATATTATCATCACGCAGAAAAGTAAAATGCCTGGAGTATTCAATTTTATCATAAGTTGTTTTGTACCATCGTTCTAATTTTCACCGCTTTCTCAAAGTGATCTAATTTATGCGTCATAATCCACCACTCGGCTGCTTCCATTAATAGTGTTGGATTATCATTTTTATTAGCAAAGAAAGCATAAAAGGAAAGCCCTACATTTTCTCCCTTTTTCTCAATTTTTTCATTGCAAACGCTGATTATTTTTTGCCTTAGTGTTTCGTTCATTTTTTTTCAACAGTTATGATGATGCCCCTTACTTAACTTACGCTACACTTATTTCTCTCCCTTCGTCCGTAATCCAGTCGCTCCAAGAGCCCGGATAAAGTCGTGCATTGCCCAACCCGGCGTGTGCATAGGCGAGGATATTATGACAGGCCGTTACACCAGATCCGCAATAGAAGGTGGTTTGTTCTGCCTCTGGCAACGCTGCAAAACGGGTACGTAATTCTTCCGGAGACTTGAGCAAACCTTCGCTCGTCCAATTATCAGCAAAGGGCATATTGATGGCACCGGGCACATGGCCCGCTACAGGGTCAATAGGTTCTACTTCTCCGCGGTAACGTTCTGGTGTGCGGGAATCTATGACCACGGCACCAGGTGTCACTCGCAACTGATCCACGGCCATCGCATCATTTATCCAATTTTCTTGTGCTTTCGCTACAAAGTTCACTGGGTTCAATTTCTTAACTTCTGTGTTTTGGGGCAACCCTGCTTTTTCCCAGCTTGCCAAGCCACCATCCAGCACCGCCACGGCATCGTGCCCCAGAAAACGAAGCATCCACCATAGGCGAGCAGCAATAGCTCCGCGTTTGTCATCATAAACAACCACCTGCGTAGTTGGACTAATTCCCCAATGGCCAAACAATTGTTTCATCACCGTAACACAAGGTAAAGGATGCCGGCCCGTAGTGCCAGGAATGATGGGCCCACTGAGGTCTTCATCCATATGTGCGAAACGTGCGCCGGGAATATGAGCCTCCAGATAAGCTCGCCGTCCGCTTTCCGTATCGGCCAAATCATGGCGACAATCAATGACCAGCCAATTGGGATTTGCCAATTCTGGTGCTAATTCTGCTGCGGAGATGATGGTATTGAACACAGGATGTCTATTTTAGCTCTTTATTTAGTAAAATTGGCTTTAGCCAAACTAATAATCTCCTAATATTGTGAAATTTTCCTCTAAGGAAAGAGTATTCACATCATTTTTTATTTCATTACTGCATGATGATAT
This sequence comes from Lewinella sp., assembly GCF_050633125.1. Taxonomy (NCBI): domain Bacteria; kingdom Pseudomonadati; phylum Bacteroidota; class Saprospiria; order Saprospirales; family Lewinellaceae; genus Lewinella; species Lewinella sp. The sequence goes on along the minus strand of NZ_JBOEFX010000073.1, from coordinate 81,339 downwards.
CACAACGCTATACCGTCGGGCTGTTAATCGCCTTCTTACCTTTATTACTCATAGGGCAAGTACAAAGCCCTGACAACTTCCTCCCTCATCGCCTGGGAGAGACCTTCACTCCTCACCATATTTTGGTAGATTATTTCGAGCATGTCGCTGCTAATAGCGAAACCGTTCAGCTCGAGGAATATGGTCGTACCAATGAGCAACGCCCATTACTCCTTGCTGTCGTTTCTACACAGGAGAACATGGACCAAATTGAGGCCATCCGCCTGAATCACCTTCGTCGGGCAGGTATAGAAGAAGGTACACCTGACCCCGCACTTGACCGGGCCATCGTATGGCTTAGTTATAGTGTACATGGTAATGAAGCTGCCGGTGCAGAATCTAGTATGGGCGTCATTTATGACCTTGTTGATCCTAATAACAAGGAAGCTCAGGAATGGCTCAAGAATACCATCGTCATCATCGATCCTTCTGTCAACCCAGATGGTTATTCCCGTTACTCTAGCTGGTATCGAGGAGTAGCTACAACCGACCGTGACATCACTCCTGATGTACGCGAGCATCGCGAGCCCTGGCCCGGTGGTCGTACTAATCACTATATGTTTGACCTCAACCGTGACTGGGCCTGGCAGACGCAGGTAGAATCACAGCAGCGAATTGTAAAATACCACCAATGGATGCCACATATCCACGCCGATTTACACGAGCAGTGGTTTGACAATCCTTACTATTTCGCACCAGCAGCACAGCCTTTCCACGCTTATATCACAAAATGGCAGAGTGACTTCCAAACAGAAATTGGAAAAAATCACGCCAAATATTTCGATCAAAATGGTTGGCTCTATTTCACTCGCGAGGTATTTGACTTGCTCTACCCTAGCTACGGCGATACTTATCCGACTTTCAATGGCGCTATAGGGATGACCTACGAGCAAGGTGGCCACAGCAAGGGTGGTTCTGCTATTTTACTTCCCAATAGCGATACCCTTACCCTTTATGATCGGGTAGCTCACCATCGAACGACCTCTTTGAGTACCATTGAAATTGCAAGTAAAAGTTCCGATCGTTTGGTACAAAAGTTTACCGATTATTTCAAACGAGCGGCTGACACTCCTACCGGTTCCTACAAGACTTACATCATCAAGGGTGATAACCAGCAGCCAAGAATGGAGGCCCTCCTTACGTTTCTTGATCGTAATGGTATCGAATACGGTACTGCAAGTACCAGCAAGGTTAATGCCTATAATTACCAAAATGGAAAACAAGAAAGCATCAGCATTGCTAGTAATGACCTTGTTATCAGTGCTTACCAACCTCGTTCGGTCTTGACCCAGGTTTTACTGGACCCAACGACAGAGGTGGTAGACTCTCTTACTTACGATATCACCGCCTGGAGTCTGCCTTATGCGTATGGCCTGGAGGCATTTGCCAGTACTACGCGCATAACGGTAAAAGAAGGTTACGAACCAGCAGCTAATAAAAACGAGCTGGGAAGCAACCCAAGCCCTTATGCTTATTTGGTTCCTTGGGAATCTACCCAGGAGGCACATTTTCTCGCTCAATTGTTCAAAGCAGAGGTACAAGTAAGAGCAGCCAGCAAGGCGTTCCAGCTCAATGGAGAGGAGTACCAAGCCGGCACGCTGGTCATTACTCGGGCAGATAACCGAAAAAATGAAGACTTCGACGCTGTCGTTCGCGAGATTGCCGGTACTAATAACATCCGACTAAAGGGCGTGTCAACCGGCTTCACCGACAATGGACCTGACTTTGGTTCTGGGGCTATGATGCTACTTGAGGCTCCTCGGGTTGCAATGGTAGCTGGTGAAGGCACCTACTCTAACGAGGCCGGGCAAGTCTGGCATTTCTTTGAGCAGCGCCTTGACTACCCTATCCACATTTACTACCCTGATGATTTGGAATCTTGGACTGGTGAGGATATCGACATTTTAATTTTGCCCGAAGGTTATTATCGGATGAATGACGGTGCTGGTGAAAGCATTGCTAAGTGGGTACGTAGCGGAGGGAAATTGATTGCCATCGGAGCAGCAGTTTCTTCTCTCGTTGATCAGTCTGGTTTTGGCCTCAGCTACAAAAGCGCTACCAGTGACAATGAGCCCAGCGCTCCTCATCAAGATCACAGCTACGCCGGTGCCGAACGCCGCAGTATTGCTGATGCCATCCCCGGCGCAATTTTCAGTGTAAAAATGGATACCTCGCATCCACTGGCTTTCGGATTAGACGAGACTTATTTTTCTCTTAAAACAGGTACCTCGGCCTACGCTCCTATGGATAATGGCTGGAATATTGGAACTATCGGCGATGATCCTATGATCAGTGGTTTTGTGGGTAGCAATGCCAAAGAGAAGATGAAGAATACCCTGGTGTACGGCGTAAAACGTCATGGCGGCGGACAACTCGTATACCTAGTAGATAATCCACTTTATCGCGGATTTTGGGAGAATGGCACTTTCCTATTCAGCAATGCGCTGTTTATGGTGGGGAATTGATGCTGCTGATCGAGAGACCAGCGGTATACAACAGGTTCGTTAGGAAACTAACCTGAGCCTTTACCAAAATGTGATGCCATAACCAATACAATTTTGCAAATAAAAAAGGGCTTCGGCCCGCTTGTCTTCCTTTTTAGGATATAGGCAAGCGGGCCGAAGCCCTTTCTTTTTTTACAGTTCAAACGTAAGTTTACGCCTTAGCTGTCGGCTCGTAACGCTGATAGAACTCTTTGAAGGTAATCATGCGTTCGGTCTGCTCATCCCAAAGTTTGTGGAACATGAATTGCAGACTCTCAAAGAAGGTTACCGAAGTTACATACTGCTGTAAATCCGGATTTTCTTTTGCACAACGCACCAAGTTATAGCTAGGAATACGACTATTTAAGTGGTGAATGTGATGGTAACCGATGTTCCCCGTAAGGAAATGTAACCAACCTGGCAACTTATAGAAACTGCTACCTCGGATCGCACTCAGCAGGTAATCCCAATTGTCTTTCCAATGCTTATAAGCTAGCTCGTGCTGATGCTGTACGAAGAAAAACCAAACAGCAATAATGGCAAAGAAGAAGACGATAGGCAGTTGAATCATCAAAAACGTTTTCCAGCCAAACGCCCACATTCCAAGGCCATAAGCTGCAAACAGGAACAGGTTGTTCAGTGCCAACCATTTCCGGTTGTTTTGCCAGCCCTGGAGTTTCACTAGCGTGAATCTGTTATTACGCAGTAAATAAACCATTGGACCAACGACAAAGGTGATCAGCGGCATCCTGAAAATCCGGTAAGCCAAACGCTCCTTTGGTGTAGCCTCTGCGTATTCTTTCGCTGTCATGGTTTGGATATCACCAATATCGCGTACTTCTAGCTGTCCGCTGTGGCCATGGTGAAAATCGTGAACCTGTGCCCAGTATTGGAACGGAATAAAGGTAAATATACTCCCTATCCAACCTACAATCCGGTTCCAACGCTGGTCTTTGAAAAAAGATCGGTGGCCACAATCATGTTGGATAATAAAGATTCGAACAGTAAAGAAGGCGTTCAACAAGGCTAAAGCCCAGGTAATACCGTACGACCACTCCAGGCTCTGGTACATCAAAGCCCAGATGGCGATGAATGGCCCAAAGGACGTGATGATCTGAAGAATAGCCCGACTACTGTCTGATTGGGCATACTTCTTGAAGCGAACCGGCCAATCGGCTAAAGCTTGCTGGATCTGTTGATCGGTGTAAGTTGACATAAGAAAAAAATTAGGCATTGAAAAAACAAAACAGTTTGAAATACAGATAGTTGTAAGCTACGCAGAATCATTTAACCGCAGCTAAACGTCACGTAAATAGATCTTACTTACGTGAAGACGGGATGTTAGTTGGCGCAAAAATAACCTACTATGCACCAAAACACCAAGCTGCCGGTCGTTATTTGTGTTCCTTAAGCCGAAAGGTGACACGGGACTAACAAAACAGATACGCTTATAGATAGGGGGAGTTCTGCTTTATACACATCTCTTTTACAACAGGATACATTTGATTATCGCCAACCAAGCGTAATGTGTCTTCACTCTTAGAGCTTTTCCATCATGTTTCGCAACTACCTAAAAATCGGCTTTCGTAGCCTTCGTAAGCAGCCTTTCCAGACCACCATTTTTATTTCAGGCTTGGCTTTGGGGCTTACTGCCTTTCTTTTTTTGCAACAATACACTGCTTTCGAAAAAAGCTATGACGATTTCCATTACGCTTCTGACCAGCTCTATCGAGTAACGACAGACCAGCTCGTAAACGGAAAAATAGACACCCGCGACGCGATGTCTTTTGCCGGAACAGCGAGTATGTTTATAGAAGAAATCCCTGAAGTCATCAACGCTACGACGACTTACAAAACAGAACGGATGGTCTTTCGTAAGCGCAATCAGCCCATCGAAGAACTTAATGTCATTGCAGTAGACACCAATTTCCTTGACCTTTTCGCTTATTCCGTACTTGAAGGCGACAAAAAAACGATGCTCTCCTCTCCTTTCAGTATCGTATTAACGAAAACTCAGGCAGCGAAATACTTTGGCGAAGAAAATCCTATTGGAAAAACAATTGAAGACCTCGACGAATTCAACCAGGCTTTTACTGTTACCGGAATCATTGAGGATATCCCTGAAAACACGCACTACCATTTTGATATTCTTGTGTCACTGTCTAGCTATCAAGAAGACTTGGAAAAATACGGGTGGGATGGTTACAATTATTACAGTTACGTATTGCTTGATGCAAGCGCAACGCTGGCCAAAGTAGAACAAAAACTCCCCGCACTGGCCAAGAAATACATTGGAGAAGATGACCAACTGTTCTTTAATCTCCAACCTGTAAAAGACATTCACCTTCATTCTGATTTTACTTTTGAACCTCAGGTTCATGGCAGCGCCAAGGCCGTAAACTTCCAAAGTATCATCTCCATCTTCATCCTGCTGATTGCATGGATCAACTACATTAACCTGTCGACAGCCAAGGCAGTAGAACGCGCCAAAGAAGTAGGTTTGCGCAAGGTTGTTGGTGCTCAACAGAAGCAACTTATCGGACAGTTCTTTTTCGAATCCTTGCTCATCAATTTATTCGGTGCTGTAGCTGCTCTTTTGCTCGCTTTTGCACTCACGCCTTATTTCAATGGGCTCGTTGGTAATACAGTCATTGGTAATGTCTTTGTTAATGCTTCTTTCTTAGGGCAATTGGCAATTTTCTTTGTTATCGGTACTGTTGCCACAGGTTTTTATCCCGCCATTGTGCTTTCTTCTTTTCAGCCTATTAATGCTTTGCGTGGTGCTTTTAGCCGTACTCCAAAAGGAGTTTTCTTACGTAAATTACTGGTAGTAGTACAGTTTGCGGCGTCCCTCTTGTTGATCGCCAGTACAGTAATCATTTACAAGCAGGTAAATTTTCTTACTGCTACAAAAATGGGAATGGACACCACTCACGTCATTGGGTTTGAAAGGCCTGCCCGTGAGGATATGACGCGCGCAGCGTATCTTAGTAAGATCAGAACGTTTGAAAATGCGCTATTGACTAAACCTGGAATAAAGCGTGTTGGTGGTATCCAAAATATGCCCGGCGGAGAAAGTTTTGATATCAACTCTATGAGTGGCGCCGTAAGTATTCCTGGCAAAACAGATATTGTCAAATCTACCGTATACCTCACCGGAGCAGATGACAATTATCTTGACGTACTGAATATAGCCACGCTTGCTGGCCGTAATTTTGATCGAGAAATTGCTGCTGACTCCAATGCTGTCATGGTCAATACAGCCTTCTTGAATTTGCTAAACATCCCTGATCCAAACCAGGTCGTTGGTGAGCTGTTGCAATTAAGAGAAGGACCAAATGCCGCAAGGTTACCCATCGTAGGAGTTATTGATGACTTCAATCGTTCCTCCCTGAAACAACAGGTTGAGCCTACTATTTTTTATTACACTCAAACACCACCTCGCAGTGTTGTAAAATTAAGTGGGGAACAAATGACTTCTCAGTTGGACTTTATTCAGGCCACCTATCGCGACATGTTTCCTAACTCGCCTTTTGCTTATACTTTTCTAGACGAGCGCTTTGCGAAAATCTATGCCGCTGATAGGCGTTTTGGTATAATTTTCCTCAATTTCTCTGTCCTTGCCATTTTTGTGGCCTGCATGGGATTGTTAGGACTTTCTTCCTACCTGGCCCTTCAGCGTACCAAAGAGGTTGGCATCAGGAAGGTACTCGGTGCTTCCGTGCAGGGTATTGTCTTGTTATTTTTCCGGGATTTCCTCTGGCTGATTCTTATTGCCGTCTTGATCGGAATTCCAATTACTTACCTGGGTATGAGTGAATGGCTGGCAGGTTATGCACACCGGATAGCTTTTCCCTGGTGGGTGCTTTCCGGAGCTGTGCTTACGCTAATTAGCATTGCCTTTTTAACGGTGAGTTACCAAACTTGGCGATTGGCCATCATGAACCCTACATCAACCTTGCGGCAAAATTAATTTCACTCGTACTCTCCTTTGTAGATAACACCGCTGCTGGGGTTTTCACAAACCTCTACCCGCGAAAGTGCAGATAACTTGGGCTTCACTTCCCGCCAAATCCAGATGGCGAGGTTTTCTGCTGTGGGATTTTCCAGGCCGGGGATATCATTAAGCGTGCGGTGATCGAGCCTTTCTTCGATAGGCTTCCATATCGCTTTGACGTCGCCAAAATCTGCAACCCAGCCCAACTGTGGGTCTAGCTCTCCACTAATGTACAAGCGCACAATGTAGGTATGCCCGTGCATCCTCCGGCACTTATGGTCTTCGGGGACGTAAGGCAAATAATGGGCAGAATCAAACGTAAACTTCTTAAAGATCTCCATCCTGTTGGCCAATTTTGCGCAAAGTTAGTATTAATTTTATGTATCTTCGAAAGTTGGTAACCCTTTCACAGATAGACTCATAAAGTAGTATATACCCGTTACAAAATGGCTTGGGCCTTTATCCCTTACTATTTTACTTAGGACTTCGCTGGAAAGCTACCTCGTGCCGGGTCTAATACACCAAAACCGTTTTACGCATGGCTACCCAAAGGAGTTTCGGAAGACAGCAAAGCATTGATGCCACCGGCAAAAGTGGCAAAAACTATCTGCTCACTATCGGCATTGACGCCTACCGCCAGTGGCAACCACTCTCTAATGCGGTAAAAGATGCTCAGGATTTTGCCGATGTTCTTACCCGCCAGTACCAATTTGAAAAAGAAAATATTTTCACGCTCTTCAACGAGCAGGCTACCGAAACCAATATTTATCAGGCTTTAAGAGACATGAAACGGCGACTGGAGCCGCTAGATAACCTCATCGTTTACTACTCTGGCCACGGTCATTATGATGACGAATTTGACGAAGGTTACTGGATTCCCGTCAATGCCAAACCCAACGATGAGAGCAACTTTATTAGTAATGCCAACATCGTCAAGCGAATCAACGCACTCGACACCCAGCACACCCTTCTGATCGTCGATAGTTGTTTTTCAGGTTCGCTGGTCGTTCGTAAACGAAATGCCATCCCTGATGAGCGATTTAAGTCTCGCCGTATTTTAGCCTCTGGCCGTCACGAGACCGTTTCTGATGGTAAAAAAGGCGAGAACAGTCCCTTCTCCGCAGGTATCCTCACCTATTTACGCAAGAATACTTCGCCAAAACTAGATGCAACGAGCATCATTAAATTTGTTAAAGATTACGTTTTCACCCAAGCCAAGCAGCACCCCGTGGATGGCCGTATCCAGAACAGTGCAGATGAGGGCGGCGAGTTTGTCTTTTATCTACGCCGCGACGAAGAGGCGGTCTGGAAGGAAGTTTGCCTGGCCGATAAAGTAGTAGAATACCGCAATTATATCGCAGGCTTTCCTGCCGGAAAATACGTAGCCGCCGCCAATCGCAAGATCAACCTTCTGGAAGAAGATGAGATTTGGTCAAGTACAAAAATTAATGATACCGAACTTGGCTACGAAGATTACATCAGCAAATACGCTCCTTCCGGGAAATACCTTAGCGATGCCAAAGAAAGGCTGGCTAAGCTCAAAGAGAACCGCCAGGAACGCCAAAAAGCCCAACAGGAAATTGCCGCACGCGAAAGCGAACGCACCCAGTTACGGCAGTCATTTGACGAACTGGTAAAAAGTGCGGAATCGCTTTTTGGTGACCGTAAACTGGAAGAAGCTCGTCGCAAGTATCGCGCGGCACTACAAGCTCATTTACCCGGCTTTGCACCTACCCAGGAATACCTCGAAGAACAAATTAACCTCTGCCAAAGCAACATTGCTTTTTTAGGTCATTACGAAAATGGCAAGGCAGCTCTACAGCAGGAAAACTATCGCTTGGCGATCGAATATTTCCAAGAAGCCTTAAAGATCAATAACAACTCTAAAGTAGAAAAACTCATCGCGCACTGCCAGCAACAAATGCAAAATGGTGGACGTAAAGCGTCCTCTGGCAGTGGTCGTCCTCAAACTCGCTCCTTCTCTGGTTCGGCCACTGCGCCTGCACCAAAGCGTCGCATTGGCATGTGGATAGGTATAGGCGTTGCTGTTAGCCTGGTGTTGCTCCTTATTATCGGGGCAGTCATCAACGAAGCAGGGTTAGATGACTACGACAACGGTTATAACGAAACAACTATTTACGACAATAATCAGCAAAACATTAGTACACCAACAAACCCTACTACAGCAGATTTATTGATGGGGGCTTGGCAGGTAAACACCATCAATGTTGTTCGTGATGGCGTTGCTTACAATGCTACCGCAGAAGATCAATCCTTGTTGTTACTCATTGGAGCCGTCTACAATTTCCAATCAAATGGCGTTGTTACGCTCAGTACAGAATTCGGTTCAGAGAATATTTACTATAGCCTGAACGGAAATAACATTTATGTGCAAGCCCAGGGTTACAGTACAGGAGTTGTCAATTATGTTGACCGACAAACCCTCCAACTGACCTTGCCTTTTACCAATTATTTTGGTACACATATGTTGCAGTTTAACCTGGTGCGGTATTGATTTATGAACTTGCTACCATATAGTAGAGTTGTTCATCTATATATTAGCGGCAGTATTATTCCAACTCCCTTTTATTGGCATTTTGAAAACACCATTCAAGATATGATATTTTACTGTGAACTAATCGCTTGTGTTTATAGTATTCGTATACTATTCCATTCTCAGTGATTGACTGAAATTGTCCATAACTTCCAATACTTAAGCATTCTTTTTCATCTGTATTAAGGATTATCCCCTCAAATCCACCACAATCCATACTCATTATCCATGTTATAATTATCCCATTCTCTATATTACTTTTGGAATAAATTTCTTGTAATACAGAATGATTAAACTCATCCTTTTCATGATGGTAAAAGGATATCCCTTCTATCAGAAGGTATTCTAATATTCCTGAATATTGCTTTATTAAATCTTGTTTGTCCAGATTTATAATTTCATCAATCTCGTCATCAGACAGCAGATTATAATGATCTATAATTTCACTGGCCAGTACTTCCGTAATCTCGTATTGCAAGAAAATTTTGTCATCCTCATTTATTGCTTGAGAAAGTCTATTTCGGAGTCCATTACTAGAAACACATGCAACTTCGATACAATGTGTCTTAATGGATTCTGGTATACTTATAACATTCTTTAGTTCAATATTTTCTAAATGATGCTTTCTCTCTAATTTGTTCAGCGCTGTCCAGTTTCTCCTCACTTTATGCTATTTTATATTTCTTCTCGCGAAATAATATCAACGAATTTAAGCATACTTAGAACTCTATACTCACCGCTCATCAAAAAAATATATTCACTAGCCTTCATCTCGTAGGTATGTAATCTTACTTAAACCTATTCTTTCAAATACCACAACTCTCACTACCTCCATGCGATTATTCCGATGCATGCAGTAGATACAAATCACTCTCTGCAATGTGAGTCAAATAGATACATCAAAAAACTATTTAAATTTTGACGCTTAAAGTCCGTTACTCTTTGACTCATTACAACTCGGGGCTGTTTCGCCTACCACAACCGGTCCAACCCCAGCATTAAATTATGTTCTAGATGACTATAGTCATCATCGACTTTAAAGAGGCCGACAAGGTGTCCTTTTAAGGTACTGGTTCCCTTTTCTCCTGGAAAGAAAGTTTCCTTCATCTCGGTGAGTACCTTTATAATCTCGTAATCCGATTTGCCTTCGCTAAAAGCCTTTGCTTTTTCACAATGCGCTTTGCCGCATCGGTTTTGCATAAAGTCTTTTTCATCAACGCTGATATTAAGGTCTGCTCGTGCCGCGTAATGAAGTGCTAAGGCAAGAAAATCTTCTCTAATCCAATTATCAGGTATTAATGACATAATCAAAGTGTGTTTGTTGTTACTTAAAGATAAGCAGATATGCGAAAAAAATTAATTCCTAAGCTCAAACCCACGGCTGCTCTATCTTCCTAAACAACCTTTTATTAGAAATTGTGCCTTTCTATAAAAACTAAAAAACCATTCTCCCCACTACTAGAGCGGAAAGAATGGCTTTCTAAAACAACAAGAAGTCTTATTACTTCTTCACCAATTTTGCTGTTCCTAATAAATCTCCGTTGGTAAGTGTCAACCTTAATTGATACCAGCCGGCAGGCAAATCCGCGACGGAAAGCGAGTGTGTATTTCCACTGAAAGAAACATTGCGCAACAAGCGCCCTTGGGCATCCATCACTTGCAACTGTAACGCTTCAGGAACTGCTTCGCCGCTCAAATTCAGTTGTAATTGATCAGCTACTGGATTTGGGAAAATGTTCCAGTTAAGCGCTACGCCAGGTACTATTTCGGTATCAACCACTTCCAGGAAATTGCGCCCCAGGGTGTGAAATACCGTATTGGTAATTATGGGATCATTAAAGTCAAAATAGATCGCCGCATCGTTTTCTATTACCGTTTCCAATGGAGTTGTAACATCTGGCGAAATACGGAAATCCACAAAGCCTTGTGATGCTTCCAGGTTAGTGGTGCTATCTGGCAACAGGATATTATTGAAGGTAAAGGTAAGTGCCTGATTGGTACCAATATCAGCGGTATACGCGTGGCTACTCGAACCTAAATCCAAGGTGCGCAAGTCCAGGTGCTCCGAAAGCGTGTCGCGAATAACTACGGTAAAAGCCGTATCTGTTCCAGTATTTTGGAAACGAATTCGATAGTACAACTCCGTTTCTGGCTCTATATAGTGCTGCTCCCCATACCCTACGGGCAACGCAGCCTTATCGTTTGGATCATACGATCCTACATTTTCCTGACAGAAAATATCATTGTTAATCGTTGATGACGTTTGACTAAACTGGGTAACGAAACCTGTACTAAAATCATTTTGCTCGTTTAGTCCACAGCCTTCGATTGACAAACTTAGGCGCTCTGAATACGGGTGGTTCTCCACCTGATCCAACTGAAAGGTGTAAGTAGAGCCATTGGCAGGGAAGAGAAAGGTCTCCATCTGATCGCCACCTAGGTCTTCGATAATTTGAGATTGCATCATCGCTACGCCGTCTTCAATAACGATGTAGTTGACGGCTTCTGCCAAATCACTCATTGTCGTGTTACGAATCGTAAAGATTACATCCGTGCCAGCGCAGTCGGCATCTAATTCCAGGTTGGTACCCGACCAGTTTTGTGCAGGGGCACACAACGGATTAGGCGTTACATATACTTCCGAGCAGTGGGTTTGCCCCAACTGAGCATCACAGCTTACAAAAACCTTTACCCAGAAAAAGACCGTCTCGCTTGGAGCAATTTCATCAATGGTCCAAACCACTGTCTGATCAATTATTCCTGTTGGCATAAGACTTGATTCCTCAAAGAAAAGAAACTCATCTAAAGCTAATACAACCTCTGCATCAGTTGCTATTTCTGTACCATTATTGGTGACGTTGATGTAATAATAACTAGAGAAACAGCGACGAAGTATATTCGTACTTAAGTTCACATTAAGTGCAGCGCAATCTACCTCCGGTTGTAGTAAAAAATCCAGTGCAAAATCCTCTCCTTCTGTTAAGGAAGGAATAGCACCAACCTCTATACACCCTGTCCAAGCTGTAGACGGAGCTGTAACAAATACTATTCCTTCTACTCCAGCTGGCACATTCAATTCGTAATGACCATCACCATCCGTAAAGGTCGAATAGGTATCTCCATCAAAGGTCCCTTGTATCAAAAGGCCTTCCAGTGTCGGATAATAAGGAGCTAGAATACACATCCCCATGGTGTCATTAAACACCTGTCCGCTCACGGTTGCACAAGCAACGGTCTCCAAATCGACAAATACGGTTGAATAAAAGAAACACTCCAAGCCTACAGCTTCGGTTTCCAGCGTGTATACGCCCGTTTGAGTAGGAGTAATTGTTTGCTCAGAACTGGTAGTTATTCCATCGGGGAAAGTCCATTGAAAAGCCAACTCTCCAAAATAATCATCAGGAACAATAGCCTGTAAGCGGTAGTCATTACAACCTAACACAGTCGTATGAATACCCGCTCCAAAGTCCAAAGTAAGGTCTGTCACTACTGCCTCAGCGGTACTACTACAATCAGCTACAACAGCATTGCTTACAGTAAGCGTATAAACACCCGGCGTATTTACGGTTACAATTAATTGATCGCTGATAAATCCGCCAGGACCAATCCATTCATAAACATAATCAGGCCCAGCAGCTGATCCTGTACCATCTAATACCACACTCCCCGTAGCACAAGAAAGAATCCCCGAGGTAGTAATCACCGCAGCCGGAGCTGGATCGTATAGGACTGTCTGGGTAACGCTACAGCCGTTGTCATCCGTAATTGTAAGGGAAATAACCCCAGGTAACGGATTCACTAATTCAACCGAAGTACTTACGACGACACCATCTATTTGCCAGAGATAGGTAAAGCTTCCACTACCGCCGTCTATTGTTGGCGTCAAAGTAAACTCACTCACACACGGCTCCGTAGGCAAGCCCATTATCTCAAAAGAAAAGACTGGAGCAGACAAAACTGTACTTGAAATTTCTACTTGGCAACCATTTGCATCCACAACAGTAACGGTATAAACTCCCTCTGGTAGGTTACTGATTGTTTGAGTGGTGGCTCCATTAGACCAAAGGTAGATATAAGGCGGTGTGCCTCCGGTAACGAAAACGTTCAAGCTTCCACCTTCTCCTTCGCAGGTAGCATTCGTAGCTTCTATAAAAGCCAATAGCGGATCGGGTTCGGCTACTGTATAACAGGCTTCTTTAGTACATCCTGTACTACTATTTGTAACCGTCACACAATAGGTTCCTGCAGCTAAGTTTTGTATCAATGGTCCAGAAAAGCCATTACTCCAGTCAAATTGCCAATCGCCAGGGCCTGCTTCAACAAGGATAAGGCCATCAGCTCCTCCGTTACACGAAACATCTTGTAGAGATACACTTAATACAGGGTCTCCAGCAGCTACATTGAAATTTTCCACCGTTGAACAACCATTACCATCCGTAACAGTAACGATATAAATACCTGCTGCAAGAAAGAAAATATCCTCGGTTGTTTCTCCTGTTGACCATGTATAAGTGTAAGAAGGGTTTCCTCCACTCGCGGTAATATCAATAAACCCTGGCGTAGCACCATCACAACTTGCTTCTGTAATATTGGAAGTAATCGTGATGCTATTCCCATCAAGCACTGTGAATGTAGCTGTAACCGAACATCCGTCAACACTGGTAACCTCTACCGTATATTGCCCCCCTGGTAAATTAGAAATATTCTGGGTAGTAGCGGCATAGCCATTAGGGCCTGTCCAAAAGTAAGTAGCAGGAAAAGCGCCTCCTGTTACCACTAAATCAATAGCACCGTCATCGATACCGTCACAGGTTGAATTTGTAACCACTGTTGCTCCAATATCAACAACTGGAGCAGAAGCTACAACAACCTCTACACTATTACTGCCTTGCTCTCCGAGGCCATCTTCTACCGTTAAGGTATAGGTTGTTGTAATCGTGGGGCTAGCGATTGGACTCAAGCAATCGGTACAGCTTAATCCCGCCGCTGGTGTCCATAAATAGGTGTAGTTACCGTCTCCACCACTGGGGTTAGCAGTTAACTGCACACTCTCTCCTTCACAAATAAATGCATCACCTGACATGGATACATTAATCTGCCCCGTAAGTGGTAGCACGAAAAGCAGCATTACTGCCCAAATAAGTAGTTTTCTATGGTCCATAGTGGATATTTTTTTGGTGTACATAACACAGGATTATTTTCTATAATACAAATATGCTATATGCTATACCGGCATACAAACCAAAATAATAAGGTTTGTAAGAAACAAAAGAATACTAATAATCTATAAATACCTATTTTAAAGGCTTTAATAAAAATATTGTAGAACATATTAAATATTGAAAAATACATTATTACTCTCATTCATCACCACTTTAGACCGTAGAGAGCGCCAACAAGCCGCTTTATGGTTGACATGTGAGCTCCATAATACTCGACCGGCTTTGCATAAGTTGTTCCTTTTCTTGGAAGAACAGTATTTTGAACTAGGTATTTTGCCTACCAGGGAAGCTGCCTTTAAGGCTATTGCCCCTCGTCAGGAATACGATGATCAGGAATTCCGACTACAATGTAGCTACCTACACCAATGCCTGGAAGAATGGCTGCAATGGCGCGTAATGCAAAACAATAGTATCAGTGATACGGCACTACTTTCTGCTTATCGCAATAGAGGGCTTGACAAACATTTTCGGCGGCGAGAAAAAAAGCAACGTCATCAACTGCAGCAGCAACCGCTCAGGCATCACGCTTTTCATTTGCAGCTTTACCAACTGGAAGAGGAGGTGTATCTTTTTCAATCACGGGAAGGCCGGGGCATGGCCCTCAATTTCCAACAACAAGAAAGTGCGCTTCAAAAAGCATTCATTAGCTACAAATTGCGCTTAGCTTGTTTGAGTATTGCCCATCAGAGGGTATCAGGAGCCAGTTACGAAATAGCTATGCTGCCAGAGATTCTCACCTTGGCTATTTTGCCTATTTATCAACAAGAACCTGCTATTACCATCTACTACAATGCCTACCGAATGTACCAGGAGCCGGACAATGAAATGGCATTCCATGAATTTGAGCGACAGTTATTGATGCATCTTCCTCGATTTCCAGATAGTGAAGGGAGAGATTTGGTGCTCCTGGGTATTAATTTTTGTATACGACAAATCAATAAAAAAGGAAACATCTACTTTAAAGAGGCCCTGGCGCTTTACCGCAAAGGGCTGGAACAAGATTTGCTCCGGGAAGATGGCTACCTCACGCCTTTCACTTATTCCAACATCACCATTATTGCTATCCGCTCAGGAGAGCTGGAATGGGCGGCTCAATTTCTCGAAGCTTATCGTCACCAGCTAGACCCTAACCGACGAGAAGGTATTCACGCCCTGAACGAAGCCCGCCTCGCTTATCATCAAGGGCAGCACCGGAAAGCACTCCTCAAATTACACCAGTTCTCTGATCGGGATTTTATTCACCAGTTTAGCGCCAAAATCATTCAGCTAAAAATTTACTACGAAGCTGGTGATTTTCAATTATTAGCCGCCCATATAAAAAACACAAGGGCTTACTTGCGGCGGATCAAGCACGATAGCTACCACAAGCAAATCTATATCAACATCTTCACTCTTACAGATCAGTTGATGAAACTTCCTCCTTATGATAAAGAAAAACGCTTGGCATTAAAAGCACAAATAGCAACTACTGAGCCCCTTACGGAAAAAGAATGGCTCCTTGCGCAGTTGGAGATAGCTGGATAGTCGCCAAGTTTAATTCCCAGCCTTTCGGCTCAAGTACTTCCTCAAAATACCGCCTTGTACATTATTTACATCAAACTCAACAACAAATGCTTTAGGGTCAATGCGATCCACTACTCGGTGGATCTTTCGTAGGTCAATGCGATTAATAATACTATGAATTATTTCCAATTCTGTGTTTTCACCATGTGAACCGTAGCCACCTTGGCCTTTATAAACCGTTACTCCAGCACCTACTTCATGAACAACAGCCTTACTAATCTTTGCCGATTCCTTGGAGATAATTGTTAGTCCGATAAAGTCTTCAAATCCTTCAATAATACTATCTGTAATCTTGGCCGTTACTATAAAGGTCAAGATCGAGTACATACCCGTCTCCCAACTCGTGAAATAAATAGTAATCCCAAAAAGAATAATATTGAAAACAAGGATAAACTTCCCAATACTGATTCCGAAACGATCATTAAGATAAATGCCCAAAACTTCGGTCCCGTCAAGTACAGCACCTCCCCGAATAGTAATACCTATACCCATTCCTAGAAAAATACCGCCAAAAATGGCTATTAGTAACTTATCATCTGTTACTGGCGGTAAAATTCCCCAGTGAACAAAAATAGCCAGTCCTATAATCGAAAAGATTGATTTAAAAAAAATCCATTTTGACACAACGTAATAAGCTATTATCAAAAACGGAATATTCATAAGAAGTAACAACCAGGAAATATCAATATCAGTTAATAGATTAGTCAATAAAGCTACGCCGGTAATACCTCCATCGAGAAAGCCATTAGGTAATAAAAAAGCATTGAGTCCCACTGCAGCAAATAAAACGCCGATCGTAATCTGTAACAGGTCAATAACTACATCCTTAAAATTATTCATATATATAGTTGCTATTTATTCCGCCCTCCTAGTACAAAGACCGCTGGCCTTTTGTGCAAATCAGGCAAAGTAAGCTTTTTCCAAGCACCAATGGTGTGGGTTTGTATCCATTGTGTAGGCAACGTTACATCTACCGCAATTGAAAAGAGTGTATTGGTATCCAGCACCTTCAGAGCTGTTTCTACAATAGATAGGTTACGGTAGGGCGTTTCAATAAAAATTTGTGTTTCCCCTCTTCGATTGGCTTGTACTTCCAATTGCTTCAATTCCTGAGCCAGCTCCGGACGCTTGGCACTCAAATATCCCTTGAATGCAAAAGATTGACCATTCATTCCTGCAGCCATTAAGGCTAATAAAATAGAAGAAGGCCCTACCAGCGGCATCACTTCTATCCCCTGTTGATGCGCAGCCAGTACCAATCGGCTTCCGGGATCAGCTACAGCAGGAACGCCAGCCTCCGACAATAACCCAACAGATCGGCCAAGCTTCGTGGCTTCTAAAAAAGAAGGAATATCTCCTGCTTCCGTACGCTTGTTTAACTCAAAAAACAAACAATCATCAAAAGGTGTAGGAAATGCAATGGCTTTAAGAAAACGCCGCGCCGTTTTAGCCCTTTCAACGACGAAAACATCTAAACCATGAATAATTTCTTTCACATATTCCGGAACGGTATGCCAGGCATCCTCCCCTAACGGAACAGGTAATAGATAGAGTTTTCCAACCGACTGATCCCCGCTTTCTTTCATAATGCAGTATTTATACAATTCTTAAACCATATCAAGGAACATAAGGACATACAAGAAAACAAATTAGCTGGTCTTATAACAGCTTACATCGTTTAAGCCTTCACAGAACTAACATACACAATTACAACCAAAGCCTTACCTTTGCGCCATGAGTACGTCTTACACGATTAAGCTGCCCCAATTCGAAGGTCCTTTCGATCTCCTGCTCTTTTTCATCGAGCGGGACGAGCTGGACATTTACGATATTCCAATTGCCAAAGTTACGGATGATTTCCTTGATTATATCCGGCAAATGGAACAGATGGACATTGACCTGGCCAGCGAATTTGTTTTGGTAGCGGCAACCCTCTGTCGTATCAAAGCCAAGATGCTCATCCCACGCAAGCCTCTTGACGAGGAAGGTAATGAAATTGATCCACGAGAAGAACTGGTAACCAGGCTACTGGAATACAAAAGGTACAAGAGTATACTGGAAGAAATGCGCGAACTGGAAGAAAGTCGCTCATTACGTAATTACCGAGGCAATGTAAGTAGCGAACTCCAGGATATTGCCACCAAAGCCCTTGTAGACGCAGAGCTGGAATCCGTTACCCTATTCAAGTTACTGCGTGCTTACGAACGGATGATGGAAAAGGCCGAAGAAGCCAAAAAGCGACCTACCGTTCACAAGATTGTACAGTTCAATTATTCTATAGAGGAGCAACAGCAACATATCCTTACCCTGATCAATTCGGGCTCCCGCCCAAGCTTTATAGATATTTTCGGGCAATGCGAAAATCGCATTCACGCCATTGTGACTTTCCTGGGCCTACTGGAGCTTTTAAACATGCAACGTATAAAGCTCATTGGTGGTCAGGAAGTTAACAGCTTTTGGCTCGAACCCTATCCCATCGAAGAAGAAGAGTAACCCCCATCCTGGGCTAAAAATCTACTAACTTCACGTTAGTTATACACAGTTATCCACACTCAATGTTGATTATTCTCGTAGTAATTGATAATCAACAAATAATACAGCCGATAATAAGAATATCGCCCCCGTCTGGTGCAATACACCCAAGGCTACAGGAATCATACCAACACTGTTAATAACGGTAAGTATTCCTAACAAGATTTGAATTACTAACATACTTACCAACAGGTAAGATGCTTGCTTAATAATTCGCGAATTGGTCGTCTTCAATAATTTCCAAACAAAGTATAAGGCAATGACTGTCAATAAGTAAGCAACACCTCTGTGGGTAAACTGTACCAGTGCAGGAAGGAACAATGTAGCGTCATAGTTAACAAAGTTTTCCACATTCCACATACTCGATTGTAAAAGTACCTCTGGAACCCATTTTCCATCCATGTCAGGCCAGGTTGGAAAAAACAATCCGGCCTTCGCTCCTGACATGATTCCACCCAGAATAATTTGTATAGAAGTAAGGACTGTGAGCACTTTGGCCCAAGTTTTCAACACTGAGTGTGGAAAACTTTCAGCGTTAGGTTGAAAGACTTTAAACACCGTCCAAAGCAGGTAAGCATAGAGTATACAAGCCAAGGATAAGTGCATCGTTAACTTGTAGGCATTTACCCAGGGGCGTTGAATTAAACCGCTAGCGACCATAATCCAACCAAAGGAAGCTACTACTGCGGCAAGCAATACCGTTATGCCTAAACGCCTCATTAAAGGCTTGTCGAGCCACCTCTTGCGCCAAAAGATAACAAAGGGGATAGCGAACACAAATCCCATCAAACGCGCCCAGAGGCGATGAAAATACTCCCAGAAGTAAATAAACTTGAATTCCTGCAAGCTCATTCCCTCATTAATTTTGGCATACTGGGGCGTCGCTTTGTAAGCGTCAAACTCCACATGCCAGTCCGCATCATTGAGCGGAGGCAAGGTACCGGTAACGATTTCCCATTTAGTTATAGACAAACCAGAGCCTGTCAGGCGAGTAATCCCACCAATGACAATCTGCCCTATAATCATAACTACTCCTACCACGAGCCACCATTTTACAATTGGGCGGTAACCATTACTCCCCAAGGCTGGATTTAAAACCTCACCAGAACCATCTTGCTCGACATCCATAATTCTTATTTTAATTAAGTGCTATTACCGCAGCTAAACTCATGAATTTGTTTCTCAAACTGCTTTTGGTAATAGTTCCTATTAATAGATTTTAATAATTTTTTTTCAATTCCCTTATTATTATTAGGGCTGTTAGTATGGTGGAGAAAAAAATAAGTTAAGTCTAGGTTAAGTGAGTATTAATAAAAAGACGACCTTAACTAACACTTAATTCACACAGAAACTCCTTGATTAATAAGGAATACGCAAACTTATTCACAGTTGGTGGATTATTTGTTAACGGAATAACTTTTTTAAAAAGAGGTATGGATATTTGACTTTAAAATGTCAATAACGTTGTCGCTTTCCACCAAAAAACGACATTGAACGAGTAGCGCAGATTTTCAACATCGTAGTCTGTTAGTAGATGTTTATAAATCGACCGTAATCCCCATAGCTCTCCACAGGTTGTGTTGAAAACTGATTTGCTTAACTGCTTGTTTTTTATGTACTTAATGGTTTGTGAAAAAGTCAATTGTGGAAAACTTTGAAAGGGTGTTTTGCATGTTTTTGTTTCTGTGTAGTTATTAATAATTATAAAATTTTGGCATGTGTGGTAGATATTCACAAGTTTATACGGTAACACAAGTGGAGCAGCAATTACAGATTCCCTTAGTCGGAAGCGCTGAAATTATTCCCAATTATAACCTGGCTCCTACACAAGAAGCGATCGTTATTCTCAACGAATCTCCTCGCCAATTGCAGGCAATACGCTGGGGACTGGTCCCTTATTGGTCCAAAGATATACAACAAGGAGCAAGGTTGATCAATGCGCGTAGCGAAAGCATTGTTACAAAACCTTCCTTTAGAATTCCTATTCGTCAACGGCGTTGTTTGGTCATTGCAGACAGCTTTTACGAATGGCGTAGGTCAGGGCAGCAAAAATTGCCCTACCGTATATTAAGGAGTAATGACGAGCTGCTGGTCATGGCGGGTATTTGGGATATTGCCAAAATCAACAACGAAGCGTATCGCACTTTTTCTATTATCACCACTGCTCCTAATAAAGAGATGGAAGGTATTCACAATCGTATGCCGGTTTTACTACTTGGACAAGATGAACAGCAGGCCTGGTTGCGTGATCAAGCACTGGAGGATACCCTGGCATTGTTGAAAACACCTCCCAATGATGTGCTAAAGCATTATAGGGTGAGCCAAAGGGTGAATAGCGTTAGGAGTAATGGCTCCGAGTTACACCAACTGGTAAATGACGATCCATTGACCTTATTTTGATACCTGACCTTAATTATTGTCGCTAGTCTAACTTAAGATGCTAATTTTAGCCTTTCAAGCAATACATTTCCTGGCTTGCTGGTTTATCTTTTGAACAGATGTACAACTTATGAGACCTCAGTTACTACTCGCTTTTTTCCTTTTACCATTTCTTGCCTTTACTCAAAATATTTTACCCATTGGAGAATGGCGAGCGCATCCACCTAAACGGGTTGGGTTGTCAGTCACGCAAAGTGCTGATCAGATTTTTTATACTACCCGCGCTGCTTTGATGATCCTGGATAAAGATGAGATTGCACCTAAGTTTAAGACTACAGTTGACGGTCTTACGGGCGTAGATTTCCGGATGATTCGGTTTCATGAACCGAGCGGGAAATTGATTATCGTTTACGATGATGGGATTATCGATTTATACGATGAAGGTGAGATCGTAACGGTACGGTCTATTAAGAATTTCACGAACATTACAGGGGAGAAAACGATCAACGATATTTTTGAATACGATGCTAACACACTCTTCCTGGCAGGTAGTTACGGCGTTTCTGCTTTTCGTGTGGATAATGGTTCTTTTCCGTTTACCACGTTTATGGGAGAGGCAAACGTTCTTTCCGTAGCCGTTTTTGAAGGTAATATTTACGCAGGTACAGGCGAAGGAATTTATTATACTCCTGTTAATAATCCTACTGCAGACGATTTTAGCACCTGGAGCTTTCTGGGCACAGAGGCCGGCTTTCCTGATGATTATTCTACTAGCGCAATGACGATTTATGAAGGGGAGCTGTACCTTGGCATCAATGAAGATATTTATCGCTGGGAAAATGGTGGCCCGGTTCTTTTCTCTGATCAAACCGATAATTACGGGTTGAGGTATTTATCAGCAGAAGGGGAGCACCTTTTAGCGGGTTATCGCTGTGTAGATGGCGGTTGTGGCAATGGCCAAGTCCTTTATTTTAAAGCAGATGGAAGTGGCGGAGCCTTGACGCCTGGTTGTATCGGTCGTAGTAATTACGCCATTGAAGATCAGTACGGGCAGGTTTGGTTTGGTGATGAATACATGGGCTTTCGTTGGCTTGACAACCCTTCCGATGATTTCTGTAACACGTTTGAAATCAACTCTCCTTATAGCCAGAAAGTTTGGGACCTTGAGGTTTACGATGATACGTTATGGATGGCTGCGGGTGCTTACGAACCCAACCGTACGCCGATACCCACAGACCACGGGATGGCTTCTTTTGCCAATGGCGATTGGGAAATTTATAATCGCTGGAACAAGGAAGCTTTTAAAGGTTTTAATACCTCCGACAGTCAGCGAGACGATGATGTTTTTGCCTTGATTGATGTTGTAAAAAACACAACAAACGGAAAGGTGTATGGAGCGTCTTATTATACCGGGCTTATTGAAATAGATGGTGAAAATATTCGACTTTTCAATGATAGCAACTCTCCATTAAGTAATACCAGCGGTGACGATAGCCGCACGAGAGTGAGTGGTTTGGCAGTGGATGCGGAAGGTGGATTATGGGTAAGCAACTACCGCGCATTGGAAGGAAAACCACTCCACCGACTAAACCCTGACGGGACCTGGGTTTCCTTTACTGAGACTTGTGGACAGAATGATCTCTTTCAGATAGCGATAGATCCAAGTACCAATTATAAATGGATTATTTCAGGGAGTACAACCTCCGGGATTTTGCTTTTTGACGAAGGAGAATTAGATAACCCCAATGATGATCGCTGCCGTTCATTTACTGCCAATAATTCAAATGTCCCAACCAACGAAACCAACTGTTTGGCCATCGATCAGGATGGTGATGTATGGGTGGGCACCAATCAAGGTATTGTGATCTTTGAATGTGGAAGTGCTGCCTTTGATGATAATTGCCAAGGTTCTTTGCGAACTGTAGACTTGGACGGATTTCTGGAATATCTTTTCAAAACCCAAACTGTTCAGGCTATTGCCGTTGATGGTGCAAACCGTAAATGGGTAGGAACGACCAACGGCGCTTACCTACTGTCACCAGATGGTAAAGAAGAATTGATTCATTTCACGAAAGATGATTCTCCTCTTTTAGATAACTCCATACGTACGATTGCGATCAATGATCGAACAGGAGAGGTGTTTTTTGGTACAGACGAAGGGGTAATTTCTTATCAAGGAGATGCTATTGTAGGTACTCGCCTCAATAAGGCCGAACCCACTGTTTTTCCTAATCCTGTACGGCCCGAATATGATGGCCCGATCACTGTGAGAGGCTTGGCCGTTAATGCCAATGTTAAGATTACGGATGTCAATGGCAAACTGGTCTATGAAACGGAAGCACTGGGTGGACAGGCCGTTTGGGATGGTCGCGACTACAACGGGCGACGGGTGCAAACGGGTGTTTATTTAGTGTTCAGTACCACCAATCCCCGGGAGGCAGGATTGGCTCAACCGGATGCGGTAGTGACGAAAATTTTGTTTGTGAACTAAAACGGGACTATTCTCTGTTTTTGGAATCAATCCAAATGGTAACAGGTCCATCATTGAGCAGGCGGACTTTCATGTCTGCACCAAATTCTCCTGTTCCGACGGGTTGCCCTAGCGCAATGCTGAGCCTGTCTATAAACTGTTCATAAAGAGGTATAGCTACCTCTGGTCGGGCAGCTTTTATATAACTTGGTCGATTGCCTTTTTTGGTACTCGCATGAAGGGTAAACTGGCTAATGACAAGAATTTGCCCTTGTGTATCAAGGACCGAAAGATTCATTTTCCCTTCCTCATCACTAAAAATGCGCAGCTGTATTATTTTTTTGCAAAGCCAGTCGATATCCTCGACAGCGTCTTCGTTTTCTATACCTAATAGGACAAGTAAGCCTGGGCCAATAGCCGATTTTACATTCCCTTCAATCGTAACGGAAGCTTCGGTGACACGCTGGATAAGTACTCGCATATATAATGAGGTGTGCTTTTTCTGTTCACAAAAATATGAATCCTTAAGTAGTTTGTTAACTTTGACAAGACATTATACGGAATAACGTCTACCATCATTTTCCACTCTTTTAATCAGGCTTATGACTATTGCCAACTTTGAGTTTATACTGAAAAGCACACAGCAAACGAGGGCAAATATGCTGAGCCTATTGAAGCCCCTACAGTTGGATGAGCTTAATAAAATTCCCGAAGGTTTTCGGAATAACCTGGTATGGAATTTTGGCCATGTTATTGTCACCCAACAATTGTTATGCTATGGTCTTTCTGGCTTAAAGCCTATAGTAGATCAATCAATGGTCGAAGCTTATCGAAAAGGAAGTGCTCCGCAAGGGAGTGTAAGCCAGGAAACATTTACGGAATTTATCCAGCTTAGTGAAGAAACCTTGGTGAAATTCCAGCACGATTATGCGCAGGGAATTTTCGAAAATTTCAAGCTTTATCCTACGAGTTTTGGTATAGAACTAAGCAGAGTAGAAGAGGCTTTCCAGTTTAATTTAGCCCACGAAGCCATGCACCTGGGGACGATGATGGCTATGCGGAAGCTGGTATAAAACAGTAGCTCTTAGCTGTTGGGAGTTAAGAAATTTTGATAATTTTCTGGAGAGATAACACTGAATGCCGTATCTGGATAAGCATTGCTGAAGGTACGGGGCATGCGTGCTTTTTTCTTGCTATTCCACTTGAATTCATAGGCATATAGTTGCCCGTCGTATTCTTCAATGTAATCGATTTCTTGCTGCTGAGTAGTGCGCCAGAAATAGCTGTGTCCATAAAATTGATGATAGTTGTTGTATTTTAATCGCTCACTAATAAGGAAGTTTTCCCAAAGTCCTCCTACGTCATTACGCTGGGATAATGGCCGAAAATCACCCATGATAGCATTTCTAATTCCGCAGTCATAGAAATAAAATTTTCGACTTTTTTTAAGCTCTGTCCTAATGTTATTGCTGTAAGCTCCCAGTCGGAAAACAATAAAGGCCTTTTCCAGTAGGCTGATGTATCGCTGAACGGTTGCCTTGTCACTGCCAACAATTTCGGCCAATTTATTATAGGTACTCTCGGAGCCAATCTGAGATGCTAAGGCTTTTAGCAGTTTGTCAATCAGTTCAGGTTTACGCAAATCCTGAAACGTGAAAATATCCTTGTACAAATAACTATTAGCAAGCTGTAAAAGAACTTCTCGCTCATTTCCTGCTTGCGTTATTACTTCAGGGTACATACCAAAAAGTAACCTGGATTCTATGTTTCGTTCCTCTGTAAATCCACCATGATAAACGATCATTTCCTCTGTTGAAATAGGAAACATAAGGTACTCCCACTTCCTCCCCGTTAAAGGTTCGTTGATTTCGTTAGCCAATTCAAATGCAGAAGAACCACTTACCAGGAGTTGCACATCAGGAATTTGATCAGTAATAATCTTTAAGGTCAATCCGATGTTCTTTACCCGCTGTGCTTCATCAATAAGTACGAGTTTTGCAGGGCCTATAATATTTCGAATATTTGAAAGTGTCTGTACTTCCAAACGCATTTTTATGGCTAGGTCGTCACAATCTAAATGTAGTGTTGGTTGGTCAAAGGTTGCTCCTATTCTTTTTAGTAAAGTAGATTTTCCTACTTGGCGAGGCCCCAGTATAAGGATTGCTTTTCCTGTACCTAACTTACTTTTTATGGTATCGTAGAGAACACGGTCTACATGCATGATAGTATATTTAGGGATTATAATCCCCGAATATACATATATTTAGGGATTATAATCCCCGAATATATACTTATTCTGGTTTGAAAGATGAGTAAGGGATAAAAAAAACGGCCTGCAGTATTTAAACTGCAGGCCGTTTTTATTTTTCAGACTGAAATTAGTCGTCTGTGATCATTGCACCTTCTTTTGCATAAACACCATCCTCCAGTTTAGTACGGATAGCTTTAAATGCTTCAAGAGTGATGTGGATGTCTTCGTCGGTGTGAGAAGACGTAGGAATCAAACGAAGAATCATCTGCCCTTTTGGTATAACCGGATAGACCACAATGGAGCAGAAGATGCTAAAGTTTTCGCGCAAGTCGTGTACCAGCGCAAGTGCTTCTCCAACAGTGCCTTTCATATAAACAGGTGTAACACAGGCTCCTGTATTACCAATATTGAAACCAGCATCCTTCAATCCTTTTTGTAGAAGGTTGACATTGTGCCATAGTTTCTCCCGTAGTTCAGGCATAGTACGCAACAATTCGTAGCGTTTTAATGCGCCAATAACCATAGGCATCGGTAATGATTTGGCATAAATCTGGGAGCGCAAGTTATAGCGCAGGTAATTGATAATATCAGCATCACCTGCTGCAAAAGCACCAATACCCGCCATAGATTTAGCGAAAGTACTGAAGTACACATCGATGTCATCCTGTACACCTTGTGCTTCACCAGCGCCGGCGCCAGTTTCTCCAAGCGTACCGTAACCATGAGCATCATCGACAAGTAGACGGAACTCGAATTGGTCACGAGTAGCTACAATTTCCTTTAGGATACCTTGCTCGCCGCGCATTCCGAATACACCTTCTGTGATAACCAGGATACCGCCACCAGTTTCAGCAGCTTTAGCCGTAGCTTTCACCATCTGCTTTTTGAAGCTATCAATATCATTGTGCTCAAAAGCAAAACGAGGGCCAATATGCATCCGCACACCATCGTAGATACAAGCATGATCGTCTTTGTCATAAACCACTACATCCCGGCGGGTCAGTAGTGCATCTACGATCGACATGATTCCCTGGTAACCAAAGTTAAGGAGAAGACCTTCTTCCTTTTGTACGTGGCTGGCAAGTTTTTGCTCTAGCTCTTCGTGGTATTTGGTTTCTCCAGACATCATCCGGCTGCCCATAGGGTAAGCCATTCCCCATTCCTTCGCCGCGTCGGCATCTGCCTTGCGTACTTCTGGGTGGTTGCCCAAGCCGAGATAATTATTGACACTCCAGACAATGACTTCTTTGCCCTGGAATTTCATTCGGCTAGCCAATGGGCCTTCCAATTTTGGAAAGGTATAGTAGCCATGAGCAAAATCAGAATATTTACCGAGAGGGCCCGGATCTGATTTAATCTTTGCAAATAAATCCATAAGACGCACTTTTTGAAACCGCGCGAAGATGGCCTTCGTGCCGGTTCTTTTAATTAGGATTAAGTTGCAAAGATAAGATTTAGTAGGGAATTAGAAACAGCTGGTTTAGTTTGGATTTAAATCAGCCTCCAACTCCTCCGGCCCCGCTCCACATCGATCTGCAATGTAGATACCATCCTGGCAAAGAGGAGTGAGTTCACTACGAATAAATGTTTTTACTTCGGTGGCAATATTATCAGGATAAAGCAAGTGCAAATTAGGCCCGGCGTCCAGTGTGAAATACAAAGGATGCCCAGTTTCGGCACGGTAAGCTTGTACTTTACGAATAGCGGCAATACTATTGGGTTCCATCAAAAGGTAGGGAGGATTCGATGTCATCATCAGTGCATGCAAGGTCAATGCTTCTGCTTCTGTAATTTTTCCAAAAGTTTCTAGGTCACCTGCTCGCATCGCTGCGGTTAAATTATCCATACGCTGACGTGCCTGTAAATAACGATTATCAGCATAAAGATTGCCTTCCATCAAATTATGTCCGGCGCCACTACTTACACTTTTTTCTGCTTTGCTAATGATGAGGATGTCATCGTGGTAGGTTTCGAAAATATCGTGTACCTGATCTGCATAAGGTATTGCATAAAAGTTGGAAGCCCGCGGTATTTCGCCTGCTTCTCCCCATACTGCTACGTGTGGGTAAACAGAACGACAGGCACTGCCAGATCCCAAACGTGCGAGGTAGGATGCTTTTTGGTAAAAGCCTTCTGTATCAGAGAGTGAATCAAAAAAGCGCTGCTCCATACTACACAAGACTAATGCAATAGCACTCATCGCAGAAGCTGACGATGCAATGCCAGCCGAGTGAGGAAAGCTATTGTTGGTATCAATGCGTAAGTGTAGTTGCCCGAGAAAAGGAAAAACAGGCAATAATGTTTTTAGATACTTTTCTACCCTAAGAGAAAAATCAGGCCGTGATTCTCCTGCAAAATAGAAATCGAGGTCTATTTCTTTACCGCTTTGCTTATCACTATAACTTAAGGTCGTATCCGTCGCCGCTTGTGAAAGTGTCAAGCTTATCGAAGGGTTCCGAGGAAGCTGTTGGCCATATTTTCCCCAATACTTAATTAAGGCAATATTGCTTGGGCTGCGCCAACGCACTTTGCCGGGAGTAAGTTGACTACTATCAATGATGAATTTCGGATTCTTATAGTCCATGGTCTTAATTTTTCGATTCCAAAGATAGAGACAATCCCTATGGTATTATGTTTATACTATTTTTAGTAATAGTGCGAATTGTTCTTTGTGAAGCTGTATATCACAACTTAGTGTGATTTTTCAAAATACTATTGAGAAACAGTATGTTTTTTGTCTTAAATCACATGATAGAGTGATTTTTGCTTGCATTGCTCGCTGAGTTTGCTTAAATTAATTAAAAATCACAGTATAGTGTTAGTTAAAGATATAGGTGGGCAAATCAAAGAAAGAAGAAAACTTCTTGGGCTTACGCAGCCCGACTTGGCAGAGTTAGCTGATGTGAGCGTGAATACGCTTTATAAATTAGAGCGAGGGCAGAACAATCCTACACTTGATATTCTGGATCGTATTCTAAAAGTACTAGGTCTGGAAATACATTTACAAATAAGAACAGCACGAAAGTAAAAAGCGAATCGCAGTTTATTTTCTGCGCAATACTAAGGCAATTAAAGTAAAATGAGAAAGGGAGAGGTTTACCGAAACGGAGAACACTTGGGTACACTTACAGAAAAAACAGGTAGTCGCTATCATTTTATTTATACTCAAGCTTGGGTAAGTGATCCTACTAAACCCGCAGTTAGTTTGCGATTACCCAAACGAGAAGAGGCTTACGAAAGTGAAGTGCTTTTTCCATTTTTTTTTAATATGCTCAGCGAAGGAGTAAACCGCAAACTGCAAAGCCGGCAATTGAAAATTGATGAAGGTGACCATTTCGGATTGTTATTGGCTACAGCTGCTTATGATACAATAGGTGCTGTAACAGTTCGAGAAGCAGAAAAGGAGTAATATGGAAGCATTGAAAAATTGCCCAGGCACTTTAGCGGAGGGATACCAGGGATATAGTCCGTCAGCTCTACGAAAGCTTTTTGATGGTAAAAAAGTAAATCCTGTTTTACCTTTTTCTCCTCCCCAGTTGAGCGAAGAGACTGCTGCCGCTTTTGTCCAAAACAGAAAACATTTATCTGTTTCCGGCGTTCAGGAAAAATTGAGCATGGTGCTGGAAGGTAAAGAATTACGCCTGGCCAAGGAAGAAGAGCAAGGTGCGTATATACTGAAACCTGTTCCACGGGATCTGAAAAAAGTTGGGCAAGCTCCGATGAATGAACACCTCACAATGCAGCTGGCGGAGCAAGTGTATGGTATAAATACAGCAGCTAATGGTTTGGTGTTTTTTGCCGACGGAACACCAGCTTATCTCACTCGCCGGTTTGACTTAGGTGAAGGTGGTCATAAATGGGGGAGTGAAGATTTTGCTTCCCTGGCTGGAAGAACGAGTGAAAATGGTGGTGCCAATTTTAAGTACGATTATAGTTACGAGGCATTAGGGAAATTACTGCCGCAGTTCCTGCCTGCCTGGCGGGTAGAGATTGAGAAGCTATTTCAGTTGCTTGTCTTCAATTATCTTTTTTCGAATGGAGATGCTCATTTGAAAAACTTCTCTGTCTTGGAAACTTCTCAGGGAGATTATTTGATGAGTCCGGCTTACGACTTGCTCAATACTCGTATTCATGTAGACGATTCTGACTTTGCTTTGAGTAGAGGCCTATTTGAAGATGAATTTAAGTCGGAGACCTGGAAGAAGCAAGGGCACGCTGGTTATGATGATTTTCTGGAACTTGGTAATCGTTGGGAAATGCGCCCCAAGAGGATAGAGAAATTATTGCAGTCATTTGTTCAACGGCAAGAGCAAGTCGAGAAATTGGTAGCACAATCTTTTTTGGATGCATCTACACAAAGAGGGTATTTGCAGGCTTATCGTACTCGCAGGAATTTCCTAAAAAAAGGATCGCCCCACGATGACAAGTCGTAGGGCGATACATGGGGGGCTTGAATCAATATTTTAGTTAGAGCCTTCTGCTGCCTTTGCTCGCTGATCTCGCTGCATCGGATTTTCTCGGCTGCCACGGTTGCTTCTTCGGTACAACTCAAAGCGATTCATCTCTTGACGAGGAGGGAAGTAGTTGTTCGTCCGATCGGTGTCCGCTGTTTCGAGGTAGGGGTCGATAACAATTGAACTTACTTTTTTATCTGTAACTAATACTTTAGTTACCTGGTCGTTGTTTCGTCTCCATATCTCCGCAGGGATATAGTGATCTTCGTTACTACCATCCGCAAATTGTAGTTGGATAATAATGGGCATGATTAGACCACCTTCATTTTTGAAGGTCATTTCGTAATAATTACGGTCATCCTCCAGTACTGCTCTTTCTTCGTCAGAAAGTGAGGAGCGCAATTTTTCATAATCCTCTTTGTCGAGTATACTTACAGCCAGTGGATCGTATTCAGTGTAAAAGTCGCGTAGGGTAGGATCAATCTCATCTTGTGTCTTAGCAATTTCCTTTTCGTTGCGGATGCTACCAATACGACGGGGGGCTTCTTCTTGTTGCTGTTTGGCTAACGCGTTTTCTACATCTGGGTTTTGCGTATTGATCTGATACCACTTTACATCGGTAAGTGCGATATCTACATTGTCGGTGGTAAAGAACCACCCACGCCAAAACCAATCAAGATCTACTGCTGAGGCATCCTCCATCGTCCGGAAAAAGTCATCCGGCGAAGGATGCTTGAATTGCCAACGCCGAGCATACTCTTTGAAGGAGTAGTCGAAGAGCTCACGGCCCATAACTGTTTCTCTTAAAATGTTTAGTGCAGTTGCGGGCTTACCGTAGGCATTATTGCCAAACTGTAAAATAGATTCTGAATTGGTCATGATCGGAGAAATACCTTCCTTATCACCAGCCATGTAAGAAACGATGTTTTTGGCTGGTCCACGGCGACTCGGGTAATCTCTTTCCCATTGCTGTTCTGTTAGGTATTGCAAGAAAGAATTTAATCCTTCATCCATCCAGGTCCATTGTCTTTCATCTGAGTTGACGATCATTGGGAAGTAATTGTGGCCTACTTCGTGAATGATCACGCCAATCATGCCATACTTGGTTCTTTCAGAATAGGTACCATCTTTCTCAGGCCGACCAAAGTTGAAGCAGATCATAGGGTACTCCATACCAATACTTGCTGCGTGGATCGACCAAGCAACAGGGTAGGGGTAGGCAAAAGTATAATGGCTGTACCATTTTAGAGTATGAGCAACGACCTTGGTTGAGTAGTGTTCCCATAACGGATTCCCTTCTTTTGGGTACATGGACATGGCCATTACTACTGAGCCATCTTCTTGATCTACACCCATAGCATCCCAGATGAATTTTCTGGAAGAAGCAAATGCAAAGTCACGTACATTCTCTGCTTTAAAGTGCCAAGTGCTAGATGTGGTTGCTTTCTCTTTTTCGTTCTCAATAGCTTCCTCTTCAGTTACAATAATGACAGGTGTTTCTCTTTCTTTTTTTGCTTGAGCAAAACGATCTTGCTCCGCTTTAGTCAGTACATCTTTTGCATTTTGGAGTACTCCGGTAGCTGCAACTTTATGGTCAGAAGGTACAGTGATCTTTACATCATAATTGCCAAACGGGAGTGTAAATTCTCCGCCACCTAAAAATTGCTTGTTTTGCCATCCTTCGTTGTCGCTATATACGGCCATGCGAGGGAAGAATTGAGCAATGGTATAAAGGTAGTTTTCGTCTTCTTCGAAGTATTCATAACCCGAGCGACCACCCATTGTCATTCTATTGTTGATGTTGTACCACCACTTTATCTTCAGTGTAGCCTTTGCCCCTGGTGCCAAAGGGGTGGCTAGGTCTACACGCATCATTGTTTTTACAATAGTGTAGTCAAGATTTTTATTGTTTCCGTCACGAACATATTCTAGTTTGAAGCCACCGTCAAAGGTGGGTTCGAGGCTATTGAGTCCTCTTAGACTCATGCGATCATCAATGTTAGAGGTGCGTGCTTTATAAGTATCTGAATCTTTGGCGCGCATATTCTGATCTAGCTGAATCCACAGGTAGGAAAGGGCATCAGGCGAGTTGTTGGTGTAAGTGATTGTTTCGTCACCATATACTCTTTGAGTTTCATCTTCTAAGCGGATGTTCATTACATAGTCCGCTTGCTGTTGCCAGTACTTGTGTCCTGGTGCTCCAGATGCAGTTCTGTAAACATTGGGAGTAGCAAGTTCTTGGTATAGTTGTTTGAATTTACTCTGGTTGTAGCGCTTGTCTTGAGCGCTAATCTCATGCCCGAAAAGACATACCGTGAATAGAATAAGTAGAAGTTTTGCTTTCATTATAGCGTTTTTTATGCGTGCATAAAGGTAAAGACTAAGTAGTTTACAGCGGTGTTCCACGTGGAACATTGCTATCAAATGTGCTCAAATAGAAGTGAATTCCAGGAGGTTTAGTTTGAAGATCGACGGGGTTTTCTTCGGTAATGTTCCACGTGGAACATTAAAAAAGCCTTACTTGGGATAGTTCAAGTAAGGCTTTTGGCAAATAGAGACTTGGTCTTACAGGTTGTCAAGTAGCCATGTTTTAAAATTAGTGTAGTCGATGGACATAGATATAGCTTCTTTTACACGGCCGCTAAGAGCTAGTAGTCTTTCGGGAACAGGGATTTCTTTCCCTATTACTCGGTCCATGTCTTCTTTGAATTTTGCTGGATGGGCAGTTTCTAGAATGACACCCTTGGTATTTGGGTGCTTTTTTTGGTAGGCATCAAGTGCTAAATAACCTACAGCACCATGCGGGTCGATGAGGTAGTTATAGGTGTCAAAGATATATTTGACAGCCTGTTCTGTTTCTTGGTCGTTGAAGGAGAAG
Source organism: Lewinella sp. (assembly GCF_050633125.1). Taxonomy (NCBI): domain Bacteria; kingdom Pseudomonadati; phylum Bacteroidota; class Saprospiria; order Saprospirales; family Lewinellaceae; genus Lewinella; species Lewinella sp. The sequence continues at coordinate 48,517 of NZ_JBOEFX010000073.1, read as the reverse complement.
CCAGAAATTAGCTTATTCATGCCTTTCCATATACCTTGGTCAGAAGGGATTCCCTTGCCTTTTGCTGCGGAGAAAATGTCAACCATTCTTGCAAAATTACTAGGATTGCCTACGTCCATTGCATTTGATAGTGTGCGAACAGACGGACGTGGTTGGTAATCTCCGTTCTGTAAATAGGAGGGGACAACGTCATTTTTATTGGTTGCAGCAATGAATTGGTGAACAGGAAGCCCCATTTTATAGGCTAATAACCCGGCAGTAAGGTTGCCGAAATTTCCAGAAGGAATACAGAAAACGATGTCCTCTGTTGTGTGTTGGATTTGTTTATACGCTTCGAAGTAATAAAAAGATTGAGGTACTAGCCTGGAAATGTTTATGGAGTTAGCTGAACTGATTCTGATTTTACGTCGTAACTCTTGGTCAAGGAAAGCATGTTTAACCAAAGCCTGGCAATCATCAAAAGTGCCATCTACTTCTAAGGCTGTGATATTGTGGCCTAATGTAGTAAGTTGTTTTTCTTGTAGAGCACTTACTTTTCCGCTAGGGTAGAGGATAACGACCCGAATGCCCGGCGTTTTGTAAAAACCAGCAGCTACTGCTCCGCCCGTGTCGCCGGATGTGGCAACTAAAATAGTAAGCTCTTGGTCTTCTTTACGGTTGAAATAACTCATGAGCTGGGCCATGAAGCGCGCGCCAAAATCTTTGAAAGCTAGGGATGGACCATGAAATAGCTCTAAAATATACTTCTGATCATCTAGCTGAACAACAGGCGCAGGGAAGTTAATGGCCTTGTCGATGATCCCTTGTAAATCCTGGTCAGGGATTGCTCCTTGAAAAAGGGTCTTCGATATGTGAAAACCAATCTCTGAAAAACTAAGTTGAGAGAGGTTGTCAAGTATGTCCTGGGGTAGTCGAGGAATGTCATTGGGCATGAATAATCCATTGTCTTCTGGAAGCCCTTGGAAAACTGCTTGCTTTAAATCGACTTGGATGTCTCGGTTTTTGGTACTGTATAGTTGCATGGAATCTTTTTTAGAATACTAAATACGAATAGCTCCTTCCTTATTGATAGGAGAGGGGTAGGCATTTGCTTTAATGCCGTGGTTTTCAAATGTACGCTGCATTGCTTTGGCTATGGTTTGGGCATTCGCTTTACCTCGGCATAGGGCAAACATGCTAGGGCCAGCACCCGAAATACTTGCACCGAGTGCACCGTTGTCTAATGCAGCTTGTTTGACATCAGCAAAAGCCGGAATCAATTGTGCTCGCTGCGGCTCAATAATAACATCATGTAGTGATCGGCCAATCAAAGCGTAGTCTTGTTCATATAGACCGGTGATGAGTCCTCCTAGGTTTCCGTTCTGTTCGATATGTTGAGGCAGACCGAGCTGGTCGCTTAGTACTTCACGAGCATCCTTTGTTAATATTTCAACATAAGGATAGACCACAGCTGCATACAAATCTTCAGGAACAGGGAGTTGATGGACATCCAGGCTTTGATTGTCACGAATAAAAAGAATTCCCCCTAATAGGGATGGTCCAACATTATCAGCATGGTAGGCGCCATCAGCAATCTGTTCACCTGCAACGGCAAAAGGAAGGAGTTCTGCTTTGCTTAATGGCTGACCAAGCAATTCGTTTACGGCGAAAACACCTGCAGCTGCACTAGCTGCACTAGAGCCTAGCCCACTTCCAAAAGGCATTTTTTTGTGGATTTCCATTTCGATGCCAGCGTCCTCCATGTCTAAGTGGCGAAGGAGTTGAAGTGCACCAAATCCCGCTGTGTTCTTTACCGGATCAAGAGGTAATACCTTTTCGCCGGTTCCGGTAATTTTTGAAATCACTAAGCCTGGTTGTTCTCGTTTTTTTACGACTACTTCATCACCAGGACCATAAATGGCAAAACCAAGAATATCAAAGCCTACAGCTACATTCGCTACGGTTGCTGGAGCAAAAACGCGAATTTCAGAATTAAGTATCATTTTAAAGTTTTACTTCTTTTTATTAAAGCTTTACTTTTAAAAAAGAAATTTTCCAATAGAAATTATTTCTGCAAAAACACCTGCTGCTGTAACCTCTGCTCCTGCACCAGGCCCGCGCACAACTAAGGGGCGATCTTTATAACGAGCAGTTACAAAGACAATCATGTTGTCACTGCCGCTCAAGAAATAAAAAGGGCTGTCAGTAGCTACGGCTTTCAATGCGATTTGAGCCTTTCCTGTTTCGTCGAGGCTAGCGATCATTCTTAGTACTTTATTGTCCGCTTCGGCGTTAGCTCGTAGTTGCTCGAAATGATCATTATGAGCTTCAAGCTGAAGGAAAAATTCATCTATACTTTCGGCTTCTTCCACAGCCTTGGGTAAAATGGAGGTGACGGTCACATCTTCCTTTTCTAGCATCCAATCAGCCTCTCTAGCTAAGATGAGGATCTTACGTCGTACATCCATTCCGCTTAGGTCTATTCTCGGGTCAGGCTCTGTATAACCAAGCTGTTTTGCTTCTGCTACGATTTCGCTGAAAGAACGATCTCCTGTAAAATGGTTAAAGATATAGGAAAGCGATCCTGATAAGACGCCCTGGATTTGTAGAATTTCGTCACCACTTCCGATGAGGTCGTTAAGCGTTGAAATAACGGGAAGCCCAGCACCAACATTGGTTTCATACCGGAAAGCTACATCTCGCTTGTTGGCAATCGTCTTTAATCGTTGGTATTGGAGGTAAGAGGATGAAGTAGCGATCTTGTTCGGTGTTGAGATAGAAATACTATGCTCCAGTATGGATTCATAATAACTCGCGACTTTCTCATTCGCGGTATTATCGATGAAGATACTGTTAGTGAGATTCATCTCTTTCATCCGCGCGACGAAAATAGGTAAGTCGGAAATAGCCTCTCCTTCGGTAAGAGTCGTTTGCCAATTTTCTAAATCAATACCTTCTTTATCAAAAATCATTTTTTTGGAATTGGCTAACCCAATTACCTTTATCTCTAGAGAACGTTTCTCTTTCAAGAATTCGGTTTGTGCCTTGAGTTGCTTGAGTAAGGTGCTGCCTATTAATCCAACACCCACCATAAATAGGTGCAACTCTTGAGTACCACTAAGGAAGAAAGCCTCATGCAGTGCATTGAGGGCTTTGGTTTCATCACTCTGCGGAATGACAACAGAAATATTTAATTCACTCGACCCCTGAGCAATGGCAATAATATTGATACCATTCTTGCCTAGGGCTTGGAATAATCTCCCTGATATCCCCGTGCGGTATCGCATGTTCTCACCAATAATAGCAACAACGGATAAGTCTTCTTCTACTTTTACAGGGTCAACAATATTTCTGTCTAGTTCGTATTGAAATGCTTCTTCTACCTGGCGCTTAGCTTTGCGGGCAACTTGTGGCTGTACTGCAAAGCTAATAGCATGTTCACTAGAGCCCTGTGTAATGAGAATAACATTGATACCGGCTTGGGCCAAAGCACCAAAAAGACGAGCAGCGATGCCAGGGACGCCAAAAAGACCACTGCCAGCAAGTGTCAGTAATGCTACTTGGCTTACAGAAGAAATCCCTTTTACAGGAGCCCCTTCTGGATCAGACTGATTGGAAATATAGGTGCCCCGAAAAGAAGGGTTAAACGTGTTTTTTATAAAAAGAGGAATCTGCTTTCGTAAAGCAGGCTGTAGTGTAGGCGGGTAAATCACCTTGGCACCAAAATGAGACATCTCCATCGCCTCGGCGTAGGTCATGTTCTTAATAGTGAAAGCCTTTTTTACTTTTCTAGGATCAGCAGTGAGGACACCATCGACATCGGTCCAGATTTCAATAACTTTTGCGTTGAGCCCAGCGGCAATTAATGATGCCGTATAATCTGATCCCCCACGGCCCAATGTTGTCGTTAGGCCACCTTTTGCGGAAGCGATAAAACCAGTTACGATTTGTACCTCAGGGTGCTCGGCGTAGTACTCGCGAATTTTTTGATAAGTCAGTTCAAAATCTACTTTTGCAGAATTAAACTTCTTGTCCGTTTTGATAATTTTCCGTGCATCAAGGTAGGCGCTCTTGATACCCGCTTGACGCAAAACAAAAGAAATGATAAAAGAAGAATTACGCTCTCCAAAACTAAGAACATAATCCATCGTACGAGGCGAAGCTTCTCTCACTAGAAAAATACCGTGCAGCAGATTTCTCAGAACTTCGTGATTACGATCAAGTTGGGGGAGTACTTCCTTTTTATATTCGTCACTGAGTAGCTCCTCTACTGCTTTGGTATGGCGATCGCTAAATTTATCAAAAAGATCTTGATAACTTTCGTTGCCCTTAGCAGCTAGTTCACTCATTTTGATGAGCATATCTGTGACCCCGCCGAAAGCAGAAAAAACAACAGTAAAGTGTTCTCCTTCAGCGTAATATGATTTTAATATATCAACGATGTTACGAATTCTTTCCGGCTTGGATACGGAAGAGCCACCGAATTTCAGGACCTTCATAGTAAAATGAATTTAGAATAAATGTACCGTCACTGTGAGGTTAAGGCAAGCAGTAATGACGGTTAATATTTGGAAGAATAAATGTATTTAAAATATACAATTCTGTCAGTGCTTGGCCATGAGAAATATGCGCCCTAATTCCGAAAGGTAAGCCATTGGTTTTGGCAAAGAAGTAGATAAAAAAATCCCGAGCACGATCGCACTCGGGATTTTTTGTAGTTAAAGAGGTTTTGTAGTCCCCTTTGATTTTCTCTAACTATTCACAAATAAAGGGAACATTAAAATTGCTGATAAATCCCTTTTAACTGTGGATTCGTCTCCGCAGCTTTGATAGCTTCAATTGCTTGGTCTATAGCACTAAGCCACTCTGTAGCTAAGGCATTTTCAGCAAGGCCACCTTTCAGTTCACTCAACGTTTTGATCGAAGCAATCCGTGCCCAAGGAGATTGGCCCATATTGGTACCTATAGCCTTCAAGCGTTTAACGGCTTTCTCAATATTGGCCCCTGAGTCATCAGCAAGGAGCAAATTTCCATAACTTTCAAAGAAGTTTAAAGCACCAAAACCATCTACATTCCCAAGGTTTTTATCGAAATAGGGAAGGTATTTTTGATCACCAGATTCAGCATAAATATCCCCCACGGTAGCTACTAATTGAGCATTCGTTTCGTTATTCATTTTATCTGCAGCAGCTAATCCTTCTTGAGGATTAAGCTGGTAAAGACTTGATAATCCGGTAGATACGACATTGTACGGACGAGCGTCTATTGCTTTTGCAGCAAGCGTGTAAGCTTGATCATGTCCTATTTCTGTAAGTGCCATTAATGCTGTTGAGCGAACCTCAGAATGGTCATCCTCCTCCGCAAGTTTAGCTACCAGTTCCAATGATACGGAAGAAGAAGTTTCTTCTGATAAACGGTTTAATGCCAAGGCTCTGATACCATAAAAAGGATCTTGTAGTGCCTTTTGGAGAATAGCATCAAAGGCGGGGTAATTATCTTCCAGTTCATTCAATGCTTGGTAACGGTCCAGGAATAGTGGTGCATTCAGGAATTGGTAGGCCAGCTGATCTTGGGTTTTATTGTCTTCCCATTTTGCTAAAATACTCCGCTCTGCATCAAAAATAACAAGGGCAGGAGCAGTAGCTGCAGGCAAGCGAACTTCCTGTTGCCGCTGGTCAATAAAAATTTTGTGGCGAACAGGGGCATCCTGGCCAGGAAGATATATGTCGATCTCAGTGAGTAGCTGGAAAATAGGAGGCATCTTCCTCCCGTCCTGGGTTTGTTTGACTGTCACAACAGCCTCCTTGGTATCTACATCATAACCGTAGTCTATGTTCAAGGTAGGCTGCCCTTCATTCATGTACCATTGATCAAAGAACCAATGAAGGTCTTCACCAGTTACGTCTTCAAAAGCCATACGGAGCTCATCAACTTCAACTGCTGAATAAGCATTGTCTTGAAGGTAACGCTGTAAGCCCGCAAAGAAAGCTTCGTCGCCAATGGTCTTGCGCAACATGTGCAAAACCGCACCACCTTTATTATAGCTGTGGGCGTCAAACATGTTCTCTTTATCCGCATAACCATAATGAATCAAAGGGTGGATACCCTCGCGAGCAGACGACAGGTAGCCTTCCCATTCTTCCAACAAGTGCTGGTCTGCTTCATCACGGCCGTATTTGTGCTCAAGCCAAAGGTATTCACTGTAATTGGCGAACCCTTCATTCAATGTCAGATTGGCCCAGCTTTCGCAGGTGACAAAATCACCAAACCAATGGTGAAACATTTCGTGGGCAACAATTTTTTCATTAATTAACTCATCAATGAGTTCACGTTCAGTATGTTGTATGAAGTCGCCAAAGATAACACCAGTGGTATTTTCCATAGCACCTGATACAAAATCACGCACAATCACCTGAGAGTATTTTGACCAGGGGTATTCGGTACCTGTTACTTCAGAGAAAAAACCGAGCATCTCTGGTGTATGTGGATAGATAGCTTTTGCGTGCGCTTCAAATTCTGGTTCCACGTAGTAATTGACAGGCTTTCCATTGTAAGGGGTGTCTTCAACTTTAGCAAATTCACCGATCGCTATCATAAAGAGATAAGGTGCGTGTGGTTGATCCATTTTCCAGTAATCAGTACGCGTGCCATTATCATTCTTTGTAGAAGAAAAGAGAAGGCCATTTGATAACGTCAGAAAGCGATCTTCTACCGTTAGGTACATCTCCTGCGTACAACGCTCGTTGGGTTTATCTACTGTCGGAAACCAGCGGGAATTGTTTTCCGTTTCACCTTGGGTCCAAATTTGTTGAGGCTTGTCGCCTTCTTCTCCTCTTGGATTAATAAAGAACAGTCCTTTGTCAGATGTTATCGCATCACTACCACCATCTGGACGTGGTTGCGCTATATAGTCAATAGCTAACCGGATAGTGTCTTTCTTGGTGTAAGTGCCAGGTAATTGAATAACAACTTTACGACCATCATATTCATAACGAAGAGTGGTACCGTCAGCAAGTTGTATACTATTAAAGGTAAAGCCTTTGGCATCGAGCTCTACGATACTCGTAGGGTAGAAATAAGGAGTGAGCGTTAAATCTGCTTTTCCTACAACTTCTTCTTTTTCCCAATCAAAAGAAAGATCCAATTTTGTGTGGAGAAGATCAATCGTTCTGGAATGGCTTGGATTGTAAACAGGTAACTCGTAATCTTTTTCGTCCTCTGTTATTGGTGGTGCGGTAACGTATAAGGTGTCGAGTTGGCGCTCTTCAAAGATAGGTTCTTCCATAGTCACCACTTTGGGCGTACCACAGGCTGCTATCAACAAGCTCAGTAAGCTAATACCGAGAATTTGAAATTTCATGTTGGTAAAATTAGGGAGTTAATCAGAATTGAAAGTAGCGTTCGTTGCAGACTAGTGTAGATATCCTACTTAATGTTGTACTAAAAATTCCTCCAGAAGATCGTTGAAAATTACAGGATGTTCCATCATTGGAGCGTGCCCGCATTTGTCAACAAAGTGAAGCGTTGAGTTCGGAATGAGTTCGTGGAACTTTTCGCCCACAAAAGGAGGTGTAATACTGTCTTCTTTTCCCCATATCAAAAGTGTAGGGGCTGTTATCTGGGCAAGCTTATCACTCAAGTTGTGGCGTACGGCCGATTTAGCTGTTGCGATAACCCTGATGGCTTTGTTCCGGTCATTGACCGTATCAAAGACCTCATCTACTAATTCCTTAGTCGCTACTTTAGGGTCATAAAACGTTCCTTCTGTCCTTACTCGGATGAATTCGTAGTCACCTCGACGCGGAAAAGAATTACCCATTGAGTTTTCAAAAAGGCCAGAGCTACCTGTCAGGCTAACTGTTCGAACCTTTTCAGGGTGAGCCAGGGTGTATAACAAAGATACGTGCCCCCCCAGCGAATTGCCAAGGAGATGAACCTGGTCAAAGCCTTTCATTTCTACAAAATCAGCGACATGATCTACTAACCCTGCCAATGAAACCTTACGTAGAGGTAGTTCAAAGATAGGGAGCATTGGTACGACGACATTGTACTTCTTTCCGAAATGGTCAAGTATGCCCGAAAAATTACTTAGGGCACCGAATAACCCGTGCAATAACATAATGGTTTCGTCTCCTCCATTAGTTTCCAGATAGCGGAACCTTCCTTCCTCGATAATTTGATATTCCATGTAGCTTATTAAGGCAATAGCTATTGCCATTGTTGCGATATTTCCTCTTGTTTGTTGAAATAAGGGAAAAAAAGTGCAATTTTTTGCAAAAATAGTGATTTAAACCCTTTTGCACTAATGTAATATCTAGATAAGCCCTTATATTTGCATCAACGAAAACGATTTCCCCAGTTTTTGTTAAAAACTGAAAATTACACCCCTATGACTGGTTATTCTACCAGTTTTCTTCCACTGTGGATAACTTGGATACGGTAAACTTTGTTTTATTCAAAAATTATGTCTTGCTTTGCAAGCAGTTGTTGTAGTAAACCTAATAACTAATAATTTTCGTTACTCGAAACTAAGAGTCAATAAAATTTTTTTAAATCAAACTTACAGAGAACATGCGTTTTATAATCACTGCGTTGATCTTCGTTATGGTAGCCGGTTCTTTCCAGTCTTGCGTATCAAAGAAGAAATTTGATGAATTGCAAGCTGCAAAGACAGCTACTGATCAGGCACTTGCTGAAACCCAATCACAGGTGAAAACCTTAGGGGAAGAGAAAGATGCCCTAGCTGCTGAAATGGCTTCTGAAAAAGCTCGCTTGAATGGCGAACTTAGCAGCCTTCGCACCGATATGACTGCTCAAATTGCTCAGGTTAATGAAAAACTGAACATGACAGAAGCAGAATTGAAAGCCATTAAGGATGAAATTAATGGTATGTTCGCCGCTTACACGGATTCTGGCCTGACAATGGAAGAGCGCGATGGTCGCTTGTACCTTGTAACTGAAGAACCAGTAAACTTCCGTAATAGCTCTTCTAGCTTGAACCGTGATCAGCGTAATGCTATCGACGCAATGGCTGAAAAACTGAAGGCTAACCCTGCGATCAAAGTATTGGTAGAAGGACACACTGACAACAAGCAATTCGCTGCTGATGCTGGTACCGACAACTGGGACTTGAGCTACGCACGTGCTAAGTCTGTTGCTAACCGTTTGATCCGCAAGGGTGTAGACGCGTCACAGATTACTATCGCTGGTCATGGTGATACCATGCCTGCTGGTGATAATGCTACTAAGGAAGGTCGCGAGGCTAACCGTCGTACTTCTCTTACGCCTAACCCAGATTTGGGTGGCTTGTTGAAAGCAGCTGGTGGCAACTAAGATTTTGCTTTTATAACTTACTGATACCAAAGGCAAAGCCGGGTTTGTGAAAGCAAATCCGGCTTTTGCTTTGTAGAATAACCAGTAATGTAAAGAGAATGTTATACCTTAGTTGTTTAAGCAAAAAAGAATTCGCTAACCTTCCGACATGCAAACCCCCGTTTGGCTGCCTGTACCTTATGCCCCGGAAAAAGCCGGTGAATTACAGCAAAGACTGGAACTTAACCCAGCCTTATGCCAGCTTCTTGTGCAAAGGGGAGTAGAAAGTGTAATAGCAGCTGAGGCCTTTTTTAAACCAGAATGGGAGTTGCTCCATGACCCTTTCCTAATGAAAGACATGGAGAAAGCCGTGGATCGACTGGATATGGCGATCAACCGCGGCGAAAAAATTCTAATTTATGGGGATTATGATGTCGATGGTACGATGTCGGTTTCCTTTCTCTATCAATTCCTCTTGGATCAAGGCCATCGGGAGGTTGATTTTTACATTCCAAATCGATACAAAGAAGGTTACGGTCTTTCAGAGGAAGGTATAAATTATGCCGCAAACTCAGGGGTAACGCTTCTTATTACGGTTGATTGCGGCATTCGGGCCCAGGCGCCAGTAGATAACGCACGAAGCCAAGGGATGGATGTAATCATCTGCGATCATCATTTACCCGGCGATGAATGGCCTTTTGCTTCGGCTGTTCTTGACCCTAAACGACCAGATTGCAATTACCCTAATCCTAATTTAAGCGGTTGTGGTGTCGCTTTCAAGTTGGCCCAAGCTATGCTCCGGCATTGGGGAAAATCAGATACAGAACTTCAGCGTTTAACTGATTTTGTAGCGATAAGTATTGCTAGCGATGTCATGCCAGTGATAGGTGAAAACCGTATTTTGGCTACTTATGGCTTACGACAATTAAATACTACTCGTAAGTTTGGTTTACAGGCTCTACTTAGAGTAACGAGCCGTCGTAAACCATTTAGAATCAGTGATATCGTTTTTGGAATTGGCCCCATCATCAACGCTTCTGGGCGAATGGCAGATGCTGGCCTGGTAGTAAAGCTAATGCTGGCTACTACCCGAGCAAAAGCCAAAGACTATGCAGAACAATTGCGCGAACGCAACGAACTCCGCAGAGAATACGATAAACGCACGGCTGATGAGGCTCGCGAAGATGTAGAGGATAATCCCAATTGGGAAGCTCAGAAAAGCTTGGTGCTTTATCAACCACACTGGCACAAAGGGGTCATTGGTATTGTAGCGGCTCGCTTATCGACCGATTTTCACCGGCCTACTGTTATCTTGACAAAATCAGACGAGGTGCTGGTAGGCTCAGCTCGTTCAGCAGGAAACGTTGACCTGTTTGGCGCTATTGAATCATGCGAAGATTTGTTGCTCAGTTTTGGTGGCCACACCAATGCAGCTGGCTTATCAATGAAAGAAGAACATTGGCCAGAATTTGCGCAGCGGTTTGAAGCAGCCATCGAAGAACTTATGCCCGAAGATGGGTTGCAGCCAAAAATAGAAATAGCAGCGACCCTGAAATTGGAACAGATAACAACTGATTTTTATAATGTACTTCGCCAATTTGCACCTTTTGGTCCAGCTAACCGCAACCCTGTGTTCGTGAGTACTAACGTAAAAGCGTTCGGATCTATAGATTTACTAAAAGACGAGCACGTACGCCTTCAGGTTAAGCAGGAAACCGGTCCACCTTTGCATGTTATTGCATTTGGGATGAAGGATTATTATGAACTCTTTGCTCAACATGAAGAATTTACTATCGCCTATTCTGTAGAAGAAAACCATTGGGGTGGGAAGAAAAAACTACAGCTGATGATCAAAGACATCGACTTTACCGGCGAAAAATGGCCGGCAATTAGCTAGAAGCCCAATATACGCTTAGATATCCATCTCTTTTTTGAGCAAATCCATATCACGCACCAGTAGGCGTTTACGGTCGAATGTTAGCACATTATCATTTCTCAATTCATTAAGAATAGTGGTAACCGTCTGTCGCGAAGTGGCCGTTAGATTGGCGATTTCCTGGTGTGTAATAAATTTCCGAACGACTACTTCATAACCAACGCGTTGGCCTTTCTCTGTAGCCAAGTTGAATAAAAATTCAATAATGCGGGTACGGCTATCTTTAAATACCAAAGATTCCAGGCGTTTCTCCATTTGAAGTACACGTCTTCCCATGATTTTCATTAGGAAAAGACTAAAGCCATTGTATTCGCGCATCAGTGATTTGATTTGCTTCATCGTGAGTACGCACGTAGTGGTTTTCTCCATTGCAAAGGCGAAATCCCGACGTTTTTCCTGGTTTTCACTAATGATAGATAATTCTCCAAAAACTTCGCCAGGACCAAGGATTGTTTTGGTGATTTCTTTGCCATCCTCTCCGTAGGTGCCAATTTTTACTCGCCCTTCAAAGACAAAATATACTTTATCGGCATCTTCGTCTGGGAGAAAAATATATTCTCCACGCTTAAAATTTCGATGTGTTTGGCTATCTAGACCACCGTCTGCCACTTTTTGTGGACAGAAGATGCCGCTGACGTCTACGTTTTCAAGGTGCCATAAGCTGTTAGTCGGTTCCATAAAATGTACTGAATAATTGATACGAGGTCCTAAAAAAGGGATGATTCCCTAGTAAAAGCGATTTTTACCATAATAGGTTTAATTTAGGCCGAATATTTGTTTCCTCTATCCTCCTACGGAAACGATCCTTAGACGAGCGGCTTCGCAAGCGACCACGATATACCCGGCACTAAGTGGTTTAGCTGCGCTGATCGTCCCTGCGGTCCTCGGAGTTTTAGGAGAATCGTCACAAGCCTTGACTTTCCTGCCTGCTCGACAGCGTCTCGCTAGCAGGCAGGAGAGTGTACAGTCAACGGTGTCTAACTAAAGTTGTCAAAATGTATCCACTTGATAACCAGCAATAAAAAACCTCTGCGTCTCCGCGTCTCTGCGCGAGACACACTATTTGAGACACTCCCGCAGGCAGGTTGATCCTTTTTTGTCAAGCAAAAAGGATGTATCTCACCGTTGCTGGTTACCGAAAATTTGACTTTACTGAATACGTTTAGCGAGAAAGCAACCCCTCCTATTCATCTGGCCGCAAGCCAAAGCGCTTTACTAGGTCTTTTACTGCCGGATTTTGCTCGGCCATCATTTGGTATTTTTCGCGAGCGTTGAGTGTTTTTGGCTTTAACTTTACCTCTTCCTTACGCATGCTGGCATCTACATCTACCTTTAGCATCAGGTCTGGGGCCATGAGTTGCTTGCGCAATGTCTCGGTGAGGTCATGTTCTTCACGAATGGCACTTTCTACCAAAATGGAACCCACCTTAGCGGTGATAGTCATGTCTTCCAATGAGAGTTCCACGCCTTGCAATTGAAAGCGTAGGCTATCCCGCTCAACGGATGCTGCGTACCTATCCCAGGCTTTTTGGACGTCGTTGAGCTTGAGTTCATCAACGGTTTTTACCACAATCTTATCTTCCTCCTTGAGCTGGGCAAGCATACTACTTAGGTCGGCTTTTCCCATAGTGTTAGCCTTTTCCTTGATGGGAATAGGGGCTGTCGCTGGTGGAGTTTCACTCAGAGCAGTTGAGGAATTGGTTTCTTTATTGGGGGCTACAGCAGGAGCTTGCTCGCCTTTTCCTGGGCTAGGTGGTGGCGCGATCCCTACTGAAGGTACATCGGCAGCATTAGCAACCGGGCTGCTTACGCTCGCGTCAGGCGTTTTTTTTTCCTGTACTGCGGGGGCTACCAGCGGTTGATCAGCGATGCGGAAGGCTCTTCCTATGCTTGCCATTTTTATGAGCGTCATCTCCACATGCAACCGCTTGTTGCGGGCCAGCTTATAGTTGAGGTCACATTCGTTGGCAAGGTTTAAAGAGGTCAATATAAAATCACTGCCACTCAGGCGAGCCTGTTGCTGGTAGCGATCTCTGAGGGTATCACTGGCATCGAGCAGACTGAGCGTTTGCTCGTCTTTGCATACCAGGATATTTCTCAAATGCTCGGCCAGGCCAGTGACGAATAAATCGCCGTCAAAACCTTTTCGCTGAATATCGTCGAAGATCATCAGTGTCTGCTGAATATCTTCGGCCAACAGGGCATCTACAACCCGGAAATAGTAATCGTAATCGAGAACATTGAGGTTGGTAATAACGTCCTCATAAGTGATTTGCTTCCCCGAAAAGGAGACAATCCGATCAAAAATAGAAAGCGCATCTCGCAGCGCACCATCGGCCTTTTGCGCGATAATATGCAAGGCATCTGCATCACCCTTAATGGCTTCCTGTTCACAGATACCCGCCAGGTGAGCAACCATATCGGGTGTCTGAATTCTTTTGAAATCAAAAATTTGACAACGAGATAGGATGGTCGGAATAATCTTATGCTTCTCCGTCGTGGCCAAGATGAAAATAGCGTATGACGGCGGCTCTTCCAGCGTTTTTAGGAAAGCATTGAAAGCCGCCTGCGAGAGCATGTGTACCTCATCAATGATGAACACCTTGTATTTACCTTGTTGAGGTTGAAACCGAACCTGCTCAATCAGTGCCCGAATATGTTCTACCGAGTTGTTACTAGCCGCATCCAGCTCCGTAATATTGAAGGACGCATTTTGACTAAAGGAGACACAGTTGTCACAAGTATTGCAAGGCTCAAAATCGCTGGTAGGGTTTTGGCAATTCAGCGTCTTCGCTAAAATCCGGGCACAAGTCGTTTTACCTACTCCTCTAGGGCCACAAAAAAGAAAAGCATGAGCCAGGTGATCACTCTGTAAAGCATTTTTGAGGGTTAAGGACACGTGCTGCTGCCCTACCACTTCATCAAAGCGCTGAGGACGATACTTACGGGCCGAAACAACAAAATTACTCATAGAGGATACTTACTTTAGGGATAAGGAAATAAATAATCTACACTCCCTCAATACAAAGATAATCAATAGACTTGTTCCACTGGGGGAGATCGGTGGGGAAATTGATGCATTATCAACCACGCGAAGCTTTTTTTGAGGAGCCTAACCTTAGTTAAGTGACTCAAAAAAAGCATAGCGTGGGAAGATAAGGCGCGATTTAACCCCGGTATATCCCAGTGAAACAAGTCTAATAGAAATAGGTCTTGATCCAGGCCCAATATTCGTAACGATTTTTAAAAATCCAAACGATGATCGCCATCGTGGAGAAAAGCACAATCAGCTTGGTATTTCGCCAAGTGACCGCGTTTTTTTCGCGCGGGCTGCGGTAATCTCTCTTTCTACTTTGGTAAGCCATGCTGTTAGTCAGGTAGTTTAGCAGCACAAAGGTACTTAAAAGTGCAGATCATAAACAGTTATTCGGCTACAGGTTGGCACAACTCCACCAATACGCCATTTGCAGACTTGGGGTGTACAAAACAAACCCACATGTTATCAGCACCTCGCTTAGGTTCTTCGTTGAGTAAATGAAAGCCCTGTTCTCGAAGGCGCTCCATCTCAGCACGGATATCTGCTACCCGAAATGCTACATGGTGGATACCTTCTCCTCGTTTTTCGATGTATTTAGCAATAGCGCTTTCAGGGGCGGTAGCTGCCAGTAACTCAACCTTGGATTCCCCCGTTTGAAAAAAGGAAGTCATCACTTTTTCACTGTCTACTTCTTCGGCCTTGTAAGGCTCCTTACCTAGTAGTGTAGTGTACAATTCATTGGCGGCCTCCAGGTCTTTTACGGCGATGCCGAGATGTTCAATTTGCATCAGTTTACCTCTTTTTTGCAAAGATAACATCTCTCCCTGTATTTGCCTTCTGTTTCATGAGGGGCCATGCCTTCTCCCGACTGATGCAGTCGGGATCGGCACCGGGCCATTCGTTTTTACCTTCGGTACCACTGCTGTCCCTTGTCCTGCTCCTCCGTCCGCCGCGCTCCAGGCTCCGCCTTACGCGCCGATACGATCCATACAAATCTATCAGGATAGGAGTGTATGCAGAATTCCGTTTTGCGCCTGCACAACATACCGTCAAAACGACGACCCACAACCCAAACAAAACCCTTGTCCTCCCCACGGGGAGGTGTCCGCAGGACGGAGGGGGCTAGCCCTCTGCCGCGATGGACTCACAAAAAAGAATATATCCAACACAGGCAGTAAGTATGTGCAATGCTCCCCAAGGTCATTATCACCGCACCAGCAACACCTCCCCCTTCAACGCAACAACTTCGCCATTAGTCAGCCTTATCTGTGCCGACCATACATATACTCCGGTCGCTGCGAACTGTCCCGCAATTTTTCCATCCCAACCGTTAAATGGAGTATTCGTTGCCCCTTCCGGAAGCTGCCACATTTTACCACTTATAGGCAATTGTTCAGGAAGCTGTAATTGGTAATAGTACAAGCCTGATGGCAAACTACCTATAGGCAGCGTACACTGTCCATCGGACATTTCGTCAGCAATTTTGGTCAGTATTTACCCCTTGCTATTAAGAATAGTCAGGACGAACTCTCCCGTATAGGGCTGGTCTAATTTCAACCAGGCTTGTTGCCGCGCAGGCTGAGGAATGACCTGTGCTTCTAAAACTGTTGACAGTGCAATTGAATAATTATTTGCTTACACGATTGCTATTCCTAAAGATGGGGACGAGAGCGGAAAAGGAATGCGTGAAAGAAGTTTTTGTATCTTTCTAAAGATACAGCTCTTTAAACGATGTGTGCAAGGGTCTCAATATTAAATCTAAATTATTTAACAAACGGGTAGGTATTGGTGCCATTTCGGAAGTTCTAAAAATCGCCTTAGTAAAAGCCCGGCTCGGCCCTTTTGAAAACAAAAAATAGCGTAGAAAAATTAACTTCATAGCGTGTCCTAATAACCAGAAAGGAATTTTCGTTGTTGTTAAAGAGGTGTCGGCTGAGTTATTACGCCAATACACTGTAAATTTGTGTGTTTTATTAAGATAACCCACTGTTGTGAGTCGAACTATTCTACTACCCTTGTTGATGTTTTTGTCTATAAGTACGGTGCTTGCACAGGAGCAGGTGACCGAAGAAGAAGTAAATCGCGAAAAGCTTTTTATAGAAGCCAACCGCGAAAAGCTTTTGGGCAACTATGACAAAGCTGTCAGTATTCTCCGCGAGTTGTATCGTCAGGATGGTGATAATGCTGCCGTGGCTTACGAACTAGGACGACTTCTGCATGCCCAGGGTGACATCGAAGATGCTGTCCGTTACTTGAAGTCTGCTACAAACCTTGCTCCAGATAACGAATGGTACCTCAAGTTTTTGGCAGACATCTATCAGCAAGAAGGCCGCAACGCCGAAGGTGCTGCACTTTACGAATCACTGGCTAAGAAATCTCCCGATGACCAGTATACCTACTTTCGCTGGGCGTACTTCTTGGTCAAAGCCCAAGAGGTAGATAAAGCCATCAAGGTATATGATGATTTGGAAAAGGCGATAGGATTCAATGAAGAAATTGCCCGGCGGCGGCATACTTTATTCTTGGGTTTGGGTGATACCAAACGAGCGGGCAAAGAACTTGAGCGCTTGGTGGAGGCTTACCCCAATGTATTAGAATACAAGCACATTTTAGCGGCATTCTATGATACACAAGGAGATAAGGCTGCTGCCCGTAAGGTATATGAGCGTATTATTGCCCAAAATCCTAAAGATGCCAAGGCACAATTAGCATTGGCTGGTGGTTCCAATGTACAACAAGATGAATTGCGTTACCTTGCCGAATTGCGACCTGCTTTTGAGCGTAGCGATGTAGAGGTAGATTTAAAAATAGGTAAGCTTTATCCCTTTATCACGATGGTTTCCGAAACGGGTAATAAGGTTATCGCCGATGCTGCTCTTGAGTTGACAACCATCATGGAAAGTGTACACAGCAGTGACGCCAAGCCCTTTTCAGCTGCGGGTGATTTACTTTATCACTCCGGGCGGCGGAAGGAAGCTATTGTGAAATACCGAGCTACCCTGGAGCGTGATGAAAATGTATTCCCCGTATGGGAACAATTACTGACCGCTCTTTATGAAATAGGTGACGGCCTCGGACTGTATGAAGCAGCAAACGACGCTTTGGATATCTTTCCCAATCGTGCTGTTATCCAATATTACCTGGCACTGGGGGCCGACGCGACCAAGCGTTATGATGAAGCCTTGGATGCTACAAATATGGCAACCATGATGAGTGGCCGAGATCAAGCATTGCGTGGAGAAATACAGGCGCTTGAAGGCCAGGTATACAGCCATAAAGGAGATAAAGCCGCTGCCGCTGCTGCATTCAAGCAAGCATTGGAATTGGCACCAGCGTCGTCTGATGTAAATTACCGTTACGCAGAGTACCTCCTGGAAAAGAATGAACTGAAAGATGCTAAGGCTGCAGCCGAAAGAGCTGCTAACCAAATGCCTTATCATCCTTATTACACGAATGGATTAGCCAAGGTGTATTATCAGGACGGTCGCTACGAGGCGGCAGAAGAATGGAATACCAAGGCCCTTGCCAACGGAGCTAATTATTGGCCTACGGCTTTGGAGTTGGCAGGGGATATTCAGTTTCAGCTGAAACACACAGAACAAGCCGTTTCTTTTTGGCAGCAAGCCAAGGCACTAGGCGGCAATAGTAAGCGTTTAGAAGATAAAATTGCAAATAGGAGTTTATGATTTCATTACCAATATTTCGCTCGTTTTTAGGTGCCTTTGTCGTATTGACCCTTGTGTTAAGCAGTGGGTGTAATACGAATAAGAAAGTAACCGAAACGACCACGGTTGATCGCCCCCTAGGGCCTGCTGATTATATCAATATTTTTGCACAAAACCAGGTGCAGGCAGAATGGCTCAATGGCAGCGCACGCCTTTCTTTTGATGATGGTGACATGTCTGTTGGCGGTACTGCAACCATCAAAATGCAAAAAGGCAAAGCCATCTGGATGAGCGTCAAGAAATTTGGTTTTGAAGTCGCCCGGGCCATGGTGACGCCAGATTCGCTTTTTATCCTGGATCGTTTCAATAAAGAGTATGCTGCGGAGCCCATCAGTTATATTTCCGAGCGCTTTAAGTTGCCAGCAGACTTGGCAATGTTGCAGCAAATATTACTGGGAAATCCGGTTTTTCTGACGCAGTACACGCCCAAGTCCAGTATGGAAGAAAATATCCTCCGTTGGTCTGCTGAAGATGAGGATGCCCGCAACGATTTTTGGTTTTTGTTACCCGATTACCAATTGGATCGGATGGAAGTACAGCAAGAAAGAAGTGCTCGTTCGTTGGCAATTCAATTACTGAATTACCAGGATGCGGGCACCAACCGTGATTTTTCTTACCTTCGTAAAATTGCTGTCAATAGCCGGGAAACGGGTAAGGCAGAGATAGAAATAGAATTTACGCAAGTTGAACTCAACGTTCCTACCAACATCGATTTCAGTGTACCTCCGCGCTATGAACGGATGTCTAAGTAGCACCCTTTTACTGGTACTGATTGTATGCAGTACTGCCGGAGTATTGTCCGGGCAGTCAGCGGATGCACTAAAGAATAAGCGAGCAGAGCTATTGGCAGAGATTAATGCCAATAACCGCCGTTTGGGCGATACTCGAAGGAACAAGGCCGCGACCGTGGAACAGTTGGCGCTATTGCAGCAACAAATCCGTAAACGAGCAGAGCTTATTACCACCCTCCAGCAGGAAATCACCCACACGGATGCCAGTATTATTCGTACCAATGAGGTAGTATTCGCACTCAATGAAGATGTAGAACGATTGCAAGAAGAATACAGCCACTTGGTGAGGGCTGCTTATCGTAGCCGATTGCAAAATACGTGGCTTAGTTTCCTTTTGTCTTCCCGAAGCTTTAATGAGGCGTTCCGTCGTTGGCAATACCTTCGGCAATACCAGCGATTTCGTAGCAGACAGGCTCGTTTGATTGTCGCGACACAAAAGTCTTTACAAACCAAGTTGACTCAACTGGAGGTACGCCGTACCGAGAAAGAAAAGTTGTTACAAACCGAAGAGAACCAGAGGCTGGCTATCAGTAGAGAAAAAGGTGCTCAGGATCAGTTGCTGACCAAGCTCAATAAGAGTGAAGCAAATATTCTGACAGAAATCAAGCAGCAAGAAATTGCGCGCGAAGAACTCAATCAAGCCATCGAGGAATCTATCGCATCGGAAATGGCTAGAATCAGGAAGGCAGAAAGAAATAGAACAACCACTACAGCTGCTGCGCCTGCTTCGAGTAATGTTGCTACACCTGAAGTAAGCAATGAAGCGAGTAACTTTTCCAGCCAGAAAGGGCGTTTGCCCTGGCCAGTAGAAGGCGAAATAGTAAAACGTTTTGGCCGACAGCCTCACCCTACAGTTAAAGGAGTAGAAATTTCAAACAATGGCATTGACATTGGCATCAAAACCAATACTACAGTCAAAGCAGTAGCAGCGGGTACTGTGGTGAGTACCCATTTTGTGCCTGGTTACCGCAATATGGTGTTGGTAAGGCATGGTGATTATTATACCGTATACTCCAATTTAGAGAGTGTAAATGTAAGCAGTGGAACAAGCCTTTCTGCAGGCCAAACGATAGGGAACATAAGCACCCAGGCCGGAGAACTTCACTTCGAATTATGGCGCCAAAAAGAACGCCTGAACCCTGAACGCTGGATTAGTAAGTAACATGAGGATTAGCTAGCACTGCTACTTCGCGGTGCCTTTTTGTCTTCCTAGGGAGGCAAGAAATGATTAGGCAAATCTCACGTAAAGTAAGGTAGCTTCGCTGGTTTTTGTTCCTGATCATCGGTTTAAATTCCTAAAAATGGATGCAATACCAAGTACTGTGTACCTTTTAATAAGTACCGTAGTGTTGTATGGTACACTGGCACTAAGTCTGTTGTACCCTCTTTTTTTATGGTGGATTGCCAAAAGTTGGAAGAAAGGAAAATTAGCCTATCGTGATTCAGTGCCATGCCTTACGGAATCTCCCATGGTGTCCGTCATTGTTCCTGCCCGCAATGAAGCCTCCAATATCGGGGCTTGCCTCCGTTCGGTTTTGAACCAGAATTATCCCACAGAGAAAATAGAAGTTATTGTCATTGATGATGATTCATCGGATAACACAGCTGAGGTTGTTGGGCAAGTGGCAGATGAGCGATTGCACTTAATTTCCCAAAGAGGGAACAAGGAGCACGGTAAAAAAGCGGCACTGAAAAAGGGAATTGAAAAAGCTCAAGGAGAACTGATTGTTACTACCGATGCTGATGTCATCGTGTCAAAACAATGGCTGGAAGAAATAGTATCTGCCTGGCAGGGGGGGGCGAAAATGATATTGGGGCCAGTGCAAATGAGCGGTCCTCCTACTCTACTTACTGCTTGGCAAGGGCTTGATGTTTGCGGTACGATGTTACTCACAGGAGCTGCTGTTTATCAAAGGCGTCCACTTTTGGCGAATGGCGCTAATCTTGCGTTTTCTAAGGCCTACTTTCATGAACTAGGCGCCTATCAAGGGAATGAAAAACTGGCTTCAGGGGATGATGTTTTTTTGCTGCAAAAAGCAGTAAGTAAAGATGTAAAATCTATTAAGTTTTTATTCTCTAAATCAGCAGCAATACTTACGGGAGTAGAAGATAGTTGGCAGAAGTTATTTTGGCAGCGACTGCGGTGGGCGGGAAAAACAGGTGCTTATCGTGACCCATATCTTCTCGTTTTTCAAGCCTTGGTGTTTTTTCTTTGTTGGGGTATGGTATTGTTATTACCATTGCTCTTTTATAATCCGCTACTTGTGGGATTGGTTTGGCTAGTGAAATTATTTGGAGAAGGGTTTTATCTCAGGTTCGCTTGTCGCGAAATGGGTGACCACCAATGGCTGAGGTGGTTGTTCCCCGTGCAATTGATTCACCCTTTCTATATTGTGCTGATTGGAACACTTGCTTTACTACCGCTTTCTTTTTATTGGAAAGGGCGGAAAGTGAGATAGATTACTTCGCCAGTGCAGCAACCATTTTCTCCACTCTTCCTGTATCCAGTTCATTAGCCCAGTGTCCTTCTTTTTTTAAGGCTGACCCTACAATGAAAGCATCCGCATAAGGCAGGTATTGTTCCACGTTTTCCGGACTGATTCCTGACCCCACCAGAAGCGGAAGCTCCGGACACGCTTTTTTAACCGCTGCAAGATCTTCGGGTTTTGCCTCGCTGCCCGTAGCTGTTCCTGTAACAATTAGGCCATCCGTTCGGAAAAAATGAGCAGCCTTAGCCGTTTCAGCTAGACTAACATCGGCAGTAGCTGCATGAGCGCTATGCTTTTTTTTGATGTCAGTAAAAACAGCAATATGTTCCGCTCCAATATTTCTCCGGTAACGGAGCAGATCGGCTGCATCGCTATTCATCCAGCCTTCGTCAGCTAGGTGGCCAAAAACAAAACCTTCTGCCCGAATGAATTGAAGGTCAGCCGCCAGCGCTACAGCTAAAGCAGCTTGATTGGCACCAGCTAGGACCTGAATTCCACAGGGCAAGTGCGGCGCAATATTTTTCACGGCCAGTGCTACAGCTGTCATGCTACTCACTATTTCGGGTCCAACCGTTCGAGCGGAATAAGGGGTGTCATGCATGTTTTCTAGAAGGAGCACATCCACCCCCGCAGCAGTCAGCAACTCGGCCTCTTCTTGTACCTTTTTTAGAACAGCAGGCCAGTTGTTGCGATAAGCCGGTGTGCCAGGTAAAGCCGGAACATGAATCATCGCTATCAGTGGCTTATGATGAGGAAAGGTGCTTGATAAAGAAAAAGACATAAAAAAAGGATTTGAGTTTGATTATTGCACTATAAATTTTCCGCTTTGTGAACCATCACTAAAAATAGCCGAATAATAGTAGATGCCAGCAGGAAAGCTGCTGATGTCAATGGTAGTTGCTGATGTTTTCGTCAGGGAGTTAGCCAGGACGTTTCCTTGAATATTATAAATGAACAGCTGCTGCGGTGGAGTATTGAAGCTAAACCGGATAATACCACTAGCTGGGTTAGGAGATACGTTCACAAGGTTGTTTTCTGCTAAAAAAGTAGTAGGCACGGTTTCAGCACAACCCGTTGCGATTAGATTTTCCTCGGACCAAAGCGTAATCCGTGAAGGAAGTTCGAGTGCTGCGGTCATACGATCTACCTGCCCTTGCGTAAACATCTTTTTACAGTCGTGGTTATAGTCCATGTAGTTAGAGCCATTGGTGGCCAGTTCGCAACTGAAGTCGTTATTGTAGCAACCTTCCAACTCGATAGAACCGCCTAGTGTCGGAGGAGTGTCATCTACCTCATCACCTATGGAAGAGCAGCCGTAGCGGAACGTATGGTGTAGGTTGAGCCAATGGCCTACTTCATGAGTGCCCACGGAAGCCCATTCTTGACCATCTTCCAGTTCTGAATGAGCACCATACCCCCAGCGGATAGAACTATAGGTAATTCCGGCGTAGCCGTCGTCAGATAAGACGGTGCTGGGGAGATTAGCATAGGCTGTAAACAAAGACGGAGAGCCGTTGGTGTATTTAGGAAGATAGATGTTGAGGTACTTATAGTTGTCCCATGAATATTGTGTTAACTCTATCTGGTTGAGCATCGCTTCTTCATTGTCATAATAAACGACACCTGTAGTAGGGTTACCATCGGGATCAATAGAAGCTAGGCAAAATTCAATATCTAAGCTGGCTTTGATAGAATCGAAGGCCGGGTCGATGGTATTCCAGTCAGTGTTCCAGCCATTGAAATCGGTATTGATAATGTCGAGGCCCGATTGCAATTGGTCCATATCCAAATAAGCATCATCACCATTATGAAAGACATGTAGTACTACGGGAATGGTATAGGTCGCATTTACACTTGATTGATTGCCGTTTAGTCGGTTTTGCTGTATTTCTGCGACTCGTGCTTGGGTGAAGTTTTCATTAGCGGCCAACGTTTCTTCTGTATTAGGATCGTATAGCAGCATGCGTGCCTTAATGTCTTCATAAGTGCAGGTCGTGAAATTTGGTGTAGTCTGAGCGAAAATAATGGGGCTTGCTGCTGTAATAAACAGTAAAAAGAGTGATAAGTATTTCATGGAGAAGAGCGTTTAGTTGCTGCTGTGTAGAATAAATTAAAGTTAGGAAAATTAATACTCAAAAAGGAAGCACTCAACTTTTGTAGGCTTTCATTTTGAGTATTATTTTTCACCAAATGAAATTCCCCAACACGCTCTTAGTACAGATGCTTGGCTGAATTGTCGTTAAGAAGCCGTTTGATCTGGACTATTAGGACCCCGGAATTTTTCGTATCTCTGTGCTTAAGTGAGCGTAATACAAATTGGAATCACTTATTTTAGCTCGAATATTAAACATCCCTGAAAACATGAGTAAACCAATCTTTGTGTTGGGGGCAGCGCTTACAGATATGGTAGGCTTTCCTCAACGAAAACCAGCCTTAATGGATTCCGTTCCTGGGCGAGTAGCCAAAGCGTCAGGAGGAGTGGGCCGAAACCTTGCCGAAAACCTGGTTCGACTAGGCTTACCTACCGAATTGATTACTGCTTTTGGTGACGATCGTAATGGCAAGGCGCTTCTTTCTGAATGCCAGGAACTAAATATAGGTGTACGCTATAGTATTTTAGCCAATGGCCGCAAAGGAGCATTGCACCTCGCTATTTTAGACGAAAACAACGACCTATATGCGGGAATTGCAGACCTTTCTATTTTAGATGTGATTACCTCTACGTACTTAGCGTCTCAGTTGCCGGCTTTGCAAGAGGCTAGCCTTATTTGTTTGGAAACCAATACACCGCCAGCAGCTATCGAATGGTTATTGGAACAAGAACTAGATGTTCCGATTTATCTTGATCCCGTCTCTGCTCATTTAGCAACGCGGGTACAGCATCAACTAGGGAAGTTTCATACGATAAAAGTTAACCGCCGGCAGGCAGAAGTTTTAGGTGGCCGCCCACTGGATCAATTGATGGATGTTGAAAAACTGGCGAATAAATGGATCGCATTGGGGGTTCAACGCGTGTTTATTACGCTGGGCAGCCAAGGGGCTTATGCTGCTGATGCCGAACGGCAGATACATCTGCCAGCGGCAAAGGTAACTGTAGCAGATACTACTGGCGCGGGCGATGCTTTTCAAGCCGGCCTTATCTGGGCCAGTTTGCGAAAATGGTCACTGGAAGATTGTTGCCGAGCCGGGTTGGCAGCTTCAACCGTAGCTGTACGTGCCGAAGGTGCAATTAATAAAGAAATGTCGCAAGCGACCCTATTGGAGCATATTCGTAAATTTTGCTAAGAGCATTTCCCAAACTCAATGAACTGATGAGCCCGTACTTGAAAAAAAGCCCAGAAGTGGCAGCAGCCTTAGCAGAAGGGAAAGCTGTAGTGGCATTAGAATCGACAATTATCTCACACGGAATGCCTTATCCTGAAAATGTGGAAACGGCATTAAGGGTAGAAAAAGTTGTGAGAACTGCCGGTGCTGTGCCGGCAACGATTGCTATTTTAGACGGAAAATTATGTGCAGGCTTGAGCCTTGAACAGATCGAAACCCTTGGGAAAGAGGGGACAGCAGTAACCAAAGCCAGTCGCCGCGATATTCCCTTTCTTTTAGCAAAAAAGCAACTAGGCGCAACAACGGTTGCTGCAACGATGATTATTGCAGCCCAGGCAGGAATCAAGCTTTTCGCGACTGGCGGTATTGGTGGTGTTCATCGAGGCGGAGCAGTTAGTTTTGATATTTCAGCAGATTTGCAAGAACTGGCGAGAACGAGTGTCGCAGTCGTCTGTGCTGGCGCAAAGTCTATATTAGACTTACCTTTGACGTTAGAATACCTGGAAACTTATGGCGTACCAGTGATTGGCTATCAAACCAATGAGTTTCCAGCCTTTTACGCTCGCGAAAGCGGGTTGAGTGTAGATTACGCCTTGCACACACCGGAAGAGATCGCCGAAGTGTTGAAGACGAAGTGGAGTGCAGGCTTGACAGGTGGAGCGATTGTAGCCAACCCTGTGCCGGAAGAATTTAGCATGGATGCTACTTACCTCAATAGCATTATTGAACATGCACTAGTAGAAGCTACGCGTGACAAAATAAAAGGGAAGGCTGTTACACCCTATTTGTTGAGTAAAGTTAAAGAGTTAACCGCCGGTAAAAGCCTGGTTTCCAACATTGAACTGGTGCTTAATAATGCACGGTTGGCCGCTGAAATAGCAGTAGCTCATAGCTAGTATTGCAAATTTTTCACTTAAAAAAGAAGCATGCTTTTATTGGTGCTCAGCTTCCTTACTGCATTTGCGCTAACCTATTTTGCGATACCGTCGATTATTCATATCGCGCGTGACAAGCAATTGTATGATGTGCCGGGGGAACGTAGTTCTCATTATGAGAGTACCCCTTCTTTAGGAGGGATCGCTATCTTTTCCGGTGCTATTTTTTCTATGGTTTATTGGACTCCTCTGGGGGGAGCAGACCACTTGCAATACGTTCTTTGTGCGATGCTAATTCTTTTACTTATTGGTGCTAAAGATGATATCTCGCCCGTTTCGGCCAATAAAAAAATCATTAGCCAGATTATGGCTGCTTCTATTTTAGTAATAAAGTCAGATACACGTTTAGAAAGTCTCTATGGTGTGATGGGGCTCCATGGGGCACTACCTGAGATTGTGGTGATTATTCTTTCTGTTTTCACCATTTTGGTGATTACCAATGCATTTAACTTGATTGACGGAATTAATGGCTTAGCAGGAAGTTTGGCAGTATTGATTTTTACCACTTTTGGGGTATGGTTTTTTGTCGCAGGATTTGCAACTTTGGCAGCGATAGCTTTCGCAGTAGTCGGAGCAGTATTGGCTTTTCTTAAATACAATTACTCTCCTGCTCAAATTTTTATGGGAGATACGGGTGCTTTGATGTTGGGGTTAATGTCGGCATTCTTAGCAATTAAGTTTATTGATTTGAATGATGGCTTAATTGCGAATAACCCTTATCGTCTAAAAGGAGGGCCAGCGGTGGCAATAGGTATTTTATTAATCCCATTGTTTGATACCATTAGAGTGTTTTCGACTAGAATAATCAGAGGGCAACCTCCACTAAAAGCGGATCGTCGGCACATTCATCATTTGTTAATTGATGCCGGAAAATCCCACACAGAAGCAACGGCTATTTTGGTAGGGTTGAGCATGTTTGTTATTGCTTCTGTATTGTTTTGCCACGATAAACTGAATATGCACTTGGTTATTTTATTTGAGTTGGCACTTATGAGTGTTTTTAGCTTTTACTTTCACCAAAAGGCCAACCATAAACGTAATACCAATTAAAGAGCTTAGGAACAGCATGGAAATTTTTAAAAAAAATCGCAGTCTATTTTCTGCACAATACTTATGGCGTATTTCTGGGTTTTTTTTGGTGGTGGACTAGGAAGCTTGTGTCGCTTCGCTCTAGCAACCTGGCTCAACCGGACGGAAGCTTATCCATGGGGAACCTTCGTAGCCAACGGGTTGAGTTGCATCATTCTAGGAATGCTAGTCGCTTTGGTCAGCAAACAAGGGCTAAGTACAGAATTGAGACTGCTCTTGTTGACAGGTTTTTGTGGTGGTTTTTCAACGTTTTCAACGTTTTCAAATGAACTGGTACAAATGCTCAAGCAAGCCAATTATTTTACTGCCGGAAGCTATCTTCTAGGAAGTATTTTTTTTGGTTTATTGGCGATCTGGTTGGGGATGAAAATTATTGATTGATACGTTTTTTTATAACTGTATCAAAAAGAGGGGCTAGTTCCAGGCTGTCTTTTAGTTGTAGTAATTCCGGTTGGTCAGGGCGTAGTGGCTTAAGAGGTCGATCCAACGTATCTTTTTTCCGGCGAGCTTGCTCAATAATGATAGAGTCTGCAAGAAGACCTGCCTCTTCGAGGGCTCGATCCAGGCATCGGCGATTGATGATGGCCTCAAATTCAGTCAAGCGCTCCTCTACTTTTTCTGCAATAACAGCATCAATATCAACGTGCGTAGCACTTTCGCATCCAGCAAAAAGAACAAGGAAAAATAGAACTGATAATAATTGCCGCATACTTTAACTAATTTGCTGTTCTGGTGCGTAAACGTTCCTCTTCCGCCAATCGCTGATTGACGATACTGTCAACCGCTAATTGTACCATTTCGGGATAACGTTGCTCACACAAGCTATCCCAAATAGGGCGTAAGCTATCCAGTTTGCTCGTGTAGAGCGTGTCTATTCTGTTGCGTTCTGTTGGTGTAAGACGCAAGCTTACGTTTTGTGTTTGGTTATCACAAGCTGTAATAAGGGTGAAAAACATTATAAAGAGGAGGGCAGGAATCATTCGGTTCATTCGCGATCATTTACATCAATAACCTTTCGTCGAAGTTCAAAATGCTTACCGAGATATACTTTTCGGACGATTTCATCGGCAGCTAACTCTTCGGCCGTACCTGCTTTTAGGATGCTCCCTTCAAACATTAGGTAAGCCCGATCTGTAATAGACAATGTTTCTTGTACATTATGATCGGTAATCAAAATGCCAATATTTTTGGTCTTAAGCTTAGCTACAATGTATTGAATATCCTCTACCGCGATAGGGTCGATACCAGCAAAGGGTTCGTCGAGCAGGATGAAATTGGGGTTGGTGGCTAGCGCTCGGGCGATCTCGGTACGCCGGCGCTCTCCGCCAGAGAGCGTATCGCCAAAAGATTTACGTACTTTTTCCAGTCTAAATTCCTCGATCAGTGATTCTAGCTTATCTCGCTGTTCTTCCTTGCTGATAGCTGTCATCTCCAATACGGCCTTGATATTATCCTCTACAGAGAGCTTCCGAAAGACGGACGGTTCCTGTGGGAGGTAACCAATGCCCCGGCGAGCGCGCTGGTACATGGGTAAATCAGTGATGTTTTCATCATTGAGGAAAACATTGCCTTGATTGGGTTGAATAAAACCAACCGTCATGTAAAAGGTAGTGGTTTTTCCTGCACCATTAGGGCCGAGCAATCCAACAATCTCCCCTTGGTGTACTTCCAGGGAAACTTCTTTTACGACTTTGCGACGGCCATAAATTTTTACTAAATTTTCACTGCGCAGGATCATCATATCTGGTCGAAATCGATAGTTTAATAGTTTTGCTTACTAATCAATGTATTCCACTTTACGCAAGAACCGTGCACCTACGGTTATTTCAAAAGTAAGATTGCGGATTTTACGTTCCTGTAGGGTGGTTGTTTGCCCGTTAATCGGATTTCTCACATTGTCAATGCTCGGTTGCTGGTACTGCAGCGAAAAATCAGGATTGACTGTAAATTCTACTATCCCCTCAACATATTCCGAGAAAGGAAAGTTGAGTCCTCCCCCCGCTAGAAAGCCATAGTTGAATCGGCGAACACCAAAGATCTGATTTTCTGAAAAGTAAACATTGAAAGGATAAATTCCTACTGATATTTGGTTGACTTGAGTAAATCGTTCGTATTCGTCCAGATTGGTCGTCAGTGTATAATCACCGCGAACACCAAATAGATAGTATACATTGCTATTGCCTACCTTGGTGATAACCTGTTTGGCTCCAAGCGATAAACTAAGATTGTGAAATTCAAAACGCTGTGTAGGAAAATCAACAAAACTAGCGTTGAACGGATTCCCAAAAAGTGAGCGCCGAATAGCACTCCCTTTCAAGTGATAACCCATTTGTGCAAAGAGAGAAAACTGACCTTCTGCAGGAACACTTTCTACCGAAAGGATCGCATGATAACCTACGAGAGGGTCGCGTTCAAAAGCATTCCATTGTTGGGTAGCCATCGTCAACCCTCCTTTGACGCCATAAAAAGAGCCTTGGCCCCAGCTTTGATAGCTCAATAAAAAAGATCCAAGGAGTAATAGTAGTCTGATATACATGGTAGTAAGGGATAGTCTGGGTGCAAACATAAGCTATCCCTTACTGTTCTCCAATTTTACTTAACACGAAGCTTCATTCCAGCCTGAATCGTATTGGTTGTTATACCATTAAAGCTTTTCAATTGATCAACGGTGATGTTATAGCGCCGTGAAATGCCATAGAGTGTTTCTCCTGCAACAACCGTATGGTAGACCGGAGCACCGTTTGTGTTATTGTTAGGGTTTGTGCTTGGTGTTGTAGGGCTTGGCGCTGGAGTTGGATTAATTACAGGTGGATTACTCGTGTTTGGTGCAGTAGGTGTAGGACTAGGTGCTGGTGGACGATTTGGATCAACGATGATGATGGGGACATCAGGCTTTGTTCCTCCATTAGTGGGCGTTTCTGGTTGTACGATTACTGGAGGAGGCGTTACAGGGCGCGTTGGCACAGGTACGGTTTCTTCTTCCTCGGGCTCTTCCATATCCAATTCTCCGTTTGGCAAAACCGGAACCGCCGGACTTGAGTCTAACGTTTCTTCCTGTTCTGAACGGAGTTTTGGGGCATCTTTTACTTTGCACCCCCGAAGCTTTATTTTTTCATTTACAGCAGGTTCTTCCCCAGAAGATAGGCGGTTACGCTTATACAGTTTACTCATTTTTACAGCATACTCCTGTGAAATAGTAAACATGGTCTCTCCTGTGCCGACGGTGTGATATTTATCCTTGCCTCGGTAGCCGTTTCTCTTTGGTTGTAAATAAATACGCTCTCCTTCTGCAACTTCTTGCTGGCTGCTGCCGATTTTCTCATTATAGCTAATCAAATTACGAACACTTACATCTACCCTTTTTGCAATATCTTCGAGGCTCTCGCCTTCTGAGACGACAACATAACGGACATCATTGTTGTCAAGAATACCACTGGCAACAATATCTGAAGGAGTGTCAATGTCTACAGCGGTAGTATTGTCGTAACGGAAAAGTTCATAACGCTCAATGAGTGAAATGAGACTTTCAGGATACGTAGGACTGGTTGCATAGCCTGCTTGCTTAAGGCCGTAAGCCCAGTTGCGGTAGTCCATAGGATCTAACCGGAAAAGAAACCCATAACGAAAAGCCTTGCGAGGGTCACGGAGAAATTCAGAATGCGCAATGTAGGAGGCATCACTGTTTTTATAAGCACGGAAACAGCTTTTAATGAGTTTACCATTGGCGTCATAGTCATCATCTTCGCGATAGATATTATCACCTTGCCAATCAGCGCCACATTTGATGCCAAAATGGTTGTTGGCGCGCCGTGCAAGAATACTCTGTCCGGCATTAGACTCCAAAAGGCCCTGTGCTAACTTAATACTCGCAGGAATACCTGTACGCTCCATTTCTTGTACGGCAACATCCTTGAAACGATTAATGTAATTAAGTTGGGTTTCACTTTGTTGGGCCATTAGCCCTAGCGAAGGGATTGCCAACAAAAGCAGCAAGGGTAAAAGAGCTAGTGGTTGAAATCGATTGAACATTACGCAGGAGGTTTTGGAGATAATTAAGCCGGTATAAGCCAATGGCATAAGATCAGGAAAATAGGGATGCTGTTTTTCTATCTCTAAAGGTCTGCTTTTACGAGATAAAAATCAGCTTATTAACGCTAAAGTCTATTCTAACTATTTTATAGAAGGCAAATTCTTAGTCTTTTTTTAACGGTATTGGCTCATAAACGCTACAAAAGTTGACTAATACGATCTTTTTCAATAGCAAGGCGTGCCAAGTTGCCGAAATAATGTACGGCATGAATGAGTTCGCTAAAGCGAGGGTCTTTGCTGTGACCTTGCTTCCAACGAGAATAGATCTGCTGTACAATAACCCCTATTTTGAACGCACCGTAAACGAAGTAAAAGAGAATATCATCAAGTTGATGGCCCGTGGTGTGCTGGTACCTTTCTACAACTTCCATCCGCGTGAGGTTGCCAGGTAGCCAGGTTAAGTTGCTTGCTGCCAACTGCATTACTTTTGCTTCGGGACCTTCACTCCAGTAGGCAAGACTGGTTCCTAAATCCATACGGGTGTCTCCTACGGTGGCCATTTCCCAATCTAAGACAGCTAAAATGCGAGCAGGTTCTGCTTGGTCTAATACCAGGTTGTCATACTTGTAATCATTGTGGATTAATCCAGGACAACCATCTATCGGTTGGTTTTGTACCATCCAGTTGGCCAGCTCTTCCATGACTGCAATATCGTCCGTTTGCGCATTGTGGTAGCGTTTTGTCCATCCGCTTACCTGGCGTGCAACGTAGCCTTCGGGTTTACCCAATTCAGTTAGCCCGGTACTTTCAATATTGATTTGATGCAATAAGGCAAGATTGTCGATAGTAGCCTCCGAGATGGCCCGCATTCGTGGTGGTGACAAATCTAGCCCTTGTGGAGGTTTGTTGCGTAAAATAATCCCTTCTACCCTCTCCATGATATAAAAAGTATACCCCAGCAGTGTTTCGTCTTCGCACAAATGAACAAGAGCAGGGATACGGCCATAAATGGGGCCCATTTTTTCTAAAACCCTATACTCACGAGCCATATCATGGGCCGACTTTATCTTTGCACCAAGGGGTGGCCTGCGTAGCACCCAGTCTCCAAGATTAGTGCGTAGCAGGTAGGTCAGGTTAGAGAAACCACCAGGAAATTGCCTTACTTCTGTGATGTTGGTAAGTTCGGGAACATGCCTCTTTAGATAAGCACTAAGCGTATCTATATTAATATTTTCTCCGGAACGTACATCAATGGTTTGATCTTGCATAGTTACTAATAAGGAGGACTAAGGACAGCGCAAAAAAAGCTTCATTTTTTTGAACAATACTAAGGCAGGAATAAGGTGAACAGAAACAAGGCCACGGTGATAATGAGCCCTACCATGAATATGTTGTAGGAAATAGACAAGTAACGATATTTTTTGTCTAATACTTTTCCCAGATGATATAAATCCTCTACCATACTATGGTAAAGTAAAGTACTACTTTGGAATGTTTTGTTCATTGCCTGGGTGAATTTCCCTAAAGGAAGGCGAACAAAATTACCGAAAAAAGCCAAACCTGCAGGTACCTCCTCGTCATTAGTAGGTAGCTGTGTAACTTTTGGGCGAGCAGAAAGGACCGCAAAAATCAATGAAGCCAAACCTGTAACCAAAAAAATCACTACTGGCAGCAAAATCATGGGTTGGGTTTCCGCTATATTTCGATAAGATAAAAAGGTAATCAGTACACTGATGAGGATCGAATTGACGCTAATCATAATATTAGCCTTGTTGTCAGCAATAGCACTGAGGTTAATATGGTTGCGATATACTGTGCGAAAATAGGTCTGTGTTCCTCTGATAGGCAAGCTGGTTTCGAGTTGCTCAAAAGGCGATGTTGTTTCACTTGTGGTTCCTGGTGCTTGGTTGCGCCTTATCTTTTCGAGCCGTTTTTTCTGAACTAAAATTTGATGAGCTATTCGTTTTTGCCAGTGCATTTTGCCGGCACTTGTTTGATAGCGAAGATTAAGAAGCTCTTGTAGTTTTAATTGAGTTTGCTCTAATTGTTGCCCCGGACCATTACGCAGCTCTTGTTCAAGTGCCCTTAAGTCTGCCCAGTGATGAGTGTCATCGTTGCAATAGATGCCAATTAATGCATCAGCTAAGAGTTTACTGGCCAGATTATCAGGAGTTTGTTGGTAGGTGACTTTTAAACAATGTTCAACAAATGGGAATAAATCTTCTTTTTCTTGTTGTTTAAGAAAATCAAGACAGCTGGCTTGTGCTGCAGAGAAGGGGTGCTTACGGTTCTGTAGATAGCCCAGTGGGTAAAAGAGTGCTGCTACTTGGGCCGTCTGTATAGCATCGGAGTCAGCGTGTTCTGAATTTCCAAATTGCAAAACCAACGCTTCTAAAAAACAGGCCAGTTGGTCATCATAAAGCAGTGCCTGAGGATCTTGGTGCTGTATACACAAGGCCGCTATATGCTTTTTTGCAGCATTGATCAAAGGGTTGGGTACAGTTGGCAAAACGTCCATTGCTTATTTTTAGATAAGCTCAAGATAAGCAGTTGGCGGTAATTATTAAGCCTGAGATAATTTTTGTCTTCCGCGCTGCGTTTTTCCAAAGCAGAATGAGTAGCCTTGCAGCATTTCCTTTACCTTTATCGTTAGAACAACGAAAGGTTAAGGTTTTATCTCTTCTGTTGATTCTTAGCAATGTCTACCCACTTCCCCACAGAGATTAAAGGCACCTTCCTTTATTTTAATTTCTTACAGCGCAATGTTGTTGTCAAAAGCAGCTGTTGCCGTAAGCCTAAACGTCTACGAGAGTTATGAGAAAATGGAGCCAGTTAATGGTCTTGCCGCTACTTCTATTGTTAGGATGTAGCCAATTTGCTGACCTAGAAGGTGTGGAGCGTTCGAATTATGATGCAGCTTATGCTGTTCCGCTACTCAACACCAGTTTTTCAATGAATGACCTATTGGAAAATTTTGAAGAAAATTCGGTACTTACCGTTTTGCCTGATGGGCTACTACGTTTGCAGTACAGCGGCAGCGTGCTTACAGAGAATGCTGATGATGTTTTTGAAGCGATCAATTCAACACTTTCCGGTGTTGGAGGTATTGTTATCGAGGACAATGTTCAAGCTTTACCTTTTTCCGGACCTGATGGTTTGGTTATTGATCGGATGGAATTAAAAGAAGGTCAAATGTTTTGGCAATTCGAAAACTGCCACGATAAACCAATTACTGCAACAATGACTTTCCCAACGGTAATGCTTGATGGAGAACCATTGTCTTTTACGCGTACCATTGCGGCTTATAATGGAACAGGAGATTGTCCGTCATTAAACAACGCGTTGTCACCAATAAACCTAGAGGACTATATTATCACCCCCGAAAATGATTCTATTTACGTAGAGTATACTGCGGTGGATACTGACGGTGTAGAAATAGCTCCTTCTTCCAATAATTCTATCCTTATTCTTGGACTGGCATTTAGCTATGCAGAAGGGTATATGGGGCAGATTCAGCATTCTAGTGGTGTAGACCGGATCGATATCGACTTTTTTGATAATTGGATCAGAGGAGATGTTTACTTCGAAGCCCCGGTGATTACCTTCAATATTGCCAACTCTTTTGGTATTCCTACTCGCTCGGTAATCGAGCAATTTGATATCATTACTGTGGATGGTGATACCTTGCCTTTGGAAAGTATTTACATCGAGGAAGGGATCGATTTTCCTTTTCCCACCTTAAATGAGGTAGGCCTAGTGAAATCCACAGATTTTGTCTTTAATAAAGACAATTCCAATATCCGAGAAGTACTAGGTGCAGGTCCGATTGCTATTATCTACGATGTAGATGCCGCTACCAATCCGGACGGGAATACTGATATCCGAGGGTTCGTAACCGATAGTTCTTTCTACGAAGTAAGGGTTGATGTTGATCTTCCTCTTTATGGTTCTGCGATTAACTTCGGTGTGCGCGATACGTTCGATTTAAACCTAGGTGATTTTGACAAGGTTGATTATGCCGAGTTTAAGCTGGTGACCGAAAACGAGATGCCTGTAGCAATAGGTATTCAGGGGTATTTTCTTGACGGGAATGGTACTATTTTAGATTCTTTGTACACGGAGTCGACTCGCGTAATTGCCGGGGCTCCTGTTGGAGTGGATGGACGGCCTACAGGTATGGAGGAGACAGTTACCTATAGTGATTTTCCTTCGGATCGTTTTGCTATTATCAAAAATGCTGCAAAGTTGGAAATTGTAGCGACCTTTTTCACGACAACAGATGGGCAGCAATCGGTACAGATTTTAGGCGACCAGGATGTAAAGGTGAAGCTAGGAGCCATCTTTGGTGTAACGGAAAACTAGGAAATCTCTCTAAAAATGTATCTAATGAAACATATTTTTATACTACTGGCATTAGCAGCAATAAGCATTACCCCTTTGCGAGGACAAAGTGATTTAAGTAGCCTGTTATTAAGCAATAGCTGGCAAGAAATGAATGCCAATCCAGCGTTACAACCAGCAGGTATTGTTGTCAATTTGCCAGGGTTTTACAATAACCTGTGGTTGACCAATATCACCTTTAATGACTTGGTGGTGGAGGAAAACGGCGCGACCGTTCTGGATATTAGCAATGCCATAGGCCAGATGGAAGCGCAGAATATCTTGCGCGAAGATTTTGATATCGAAACCATCGGAATTGGGTTTCACGTTGGGCGTTTAGGGCTTAGCGTCGGGCATCGGCTACGGTTCAATGCGCTGATTGATTATCCTAAAACCCTGGCGCAACTTATCTGGGAAGGTAATGCACAGTTTGTCGGTGAGACCGTTGGTTTTGGGCCGTCATTTGACCTTACCGCCTACCATGAATTTGCACTTGGCGCTTCTTACAAAATTGGAGATAATGTGCAGGTTGGTGGTAAAGTAAAACTCCTTAGTGGAGGTGCTAACCTGAATACCGAACGCAATGACTTACAGCTCACAACCAGTGATGATGTGTATCAGTTGACGCTAGATGCGGACCTTTTATTAAATACAGCGGGCTCCCTCACTTATGATGGCTTGCGAGACGTAGGAGTGGATTTTAATTATGGTAATTTTTCTACGAGTTCTCTTTTTAGTAGCAACAGTGGCTTGGCTTTTGATCTGGGTATTGCGGTGCAACTGGGTAAACTCCAACTGTCAGCCAGCGCTCTGGATTTAGGCGCAGAAATCAGCTGGGATGAACAAGTAGCCAACTATACATTGGATGGCCTCTATGAATTTGAAGGCCTGGATGTAGCCCAGCAACTATTGGATGATGGAGAGTCTTTCGGAGATGTTATTGATTCTCTATATAACACTTATGAGCCCACAGAAACCAACAATGGCTATACAACGACCATTGGTGCGAAATACTACTTTAGTGGTCAGTATGAAGTTTCGGAAGATATTCTTGTAGGCCTGATCGCCTATACCGATAACTACAAAGATGTGAACACTACCGCCGTTGCTGTTTCCGGAAGCATCAACTTCTCACCCGTACTTCGGGTAGGAGGCTTCTACGGCTTACGTAATGAGCGGCTAGATAACCTGGGCGTAAATGCGACGTTAAGTCTTGGTCCCGTTCGGTTAATAGCAGCAACTGATAATATCATTTCTGCCTTTCGGCCAAAAGATGCTCATCTGGCCAACTTCCGAGTAGGATTAAATCTGGCTTTCGGTCAGGAAAAGGAAGATGTAGATCGGAGTAATGGGAATCGGATGTTTTAATGAGGAGATTTAAAAAAGTTGAATTTTAGAAAATGAATGATGCCGAAGGTTACCGCGAATGGAACCTTCGGCATCCTTTATAGAGGATATTATCGAAGAACTCAATCATTATGGATATATCTTATCTACCAATTGGGTTTTTATTTCTGGCGGTGGTTTATAGGTTGAAATCTCACGCAGGACCTTTTTTTATCATAAGAATAATATATGGGTTGATCAACGTAAAAACACTTGGGGTGTTACGATAGCTACAATGAAGGATACGCTTGAATGTATAGATATAAATGAAGAAGATGAGAAAGAGCTAAGAAGGCTAATTAGAAATAGAAGAATAATGTTTTTTTGCCTAATTATGTCTTTTATAACAATGGTATATTTAAGCTCCACTGGTGGAGCTCTAAATTAGAGGGTGTTTGAATTTTACCTACTCAAAAGGCGGTCGTTTCGGCGCGATTTATTCCAGTGCTTTTTTAATAAAGGTAGGTCCTCTTTTTATATGCATGACGCGTATTACAACTACGCCTTTCTGAATTTCTTTGATACGGTAGATAATTCGATATACTTCCTTTGCTATGACTTGCCTATAGACAATCTCATTAGTAAGTTGTGCAACTTCTTGAACAGGAGAGCGTGAACTTGGCATATTTGACAGAGTGTGAATGGCTGAAAGTATTTTTTGCCGTGCGTCAATAGCCTCACTTTGGGATACTTTTTTCTGTAAATAAGAGAGTATATCATTGATGTCTTTCTTGGCCCCCTTCGTTACTATTATTTGGTAGGTTTCAGCCATTCCTCTGATTCTTTTTCGAGTTGTTCAAGAGTGATATACTCACCACGCTCAACGGCGGCCATAGCTTCATCAGCTTGCGCTAAAAAAGCCGAAGCTGTAACAGGTGTGCCATCTGTTTCATAACCAAGAATGGGGTCTTTTTGCTCCTGAACATAGGTGCTCAGCATAGAATAAACCACTTTGAGAAAGCTCTCATCCTGATCCTGGACTTTATCCAGTAGGTTGTCTATCTCCGTTCTAATCTCTACAGCACTCATAATCATTTGTTTTACGATTATAAATATAACGCTTTGTCAGGGTAAAAAAGTCATTTCTAAATAAAAAACGGTGCTGCTTTCGCGAAAGCAGCACCGTTTTTTATTCAATGACGAGGTGTTTAATTACCCAAAATACGACTGTATTCTTCTGTGTTATTCAAAACGCGAATCGCTTCGTTAACCTCGGGATCATTACGTAAACCGATCTGTACTTTACCTTTTTGGTAGTAATACCGGCCAGCAATTTCCTTTTCAATCAAGCGGATAATCAAATCGCGGTGCTTATTGAGTTCTGATGCTTGTGCATTATCAAATTTCAACTGTAGGGCGGTGATCTCATTCGTCAGGTTTACTTCTTCAGCAGTGGCTTTTTCAGCCAGTGTTTTTAGTACTTTTTCGGCATCACTTTGGTACGAAAAGTTGGTCCGTTGCAGGTAGTTTTCAAAACTGGCAAAATCCGTGAATCGGAAGGTGTCCGTAGAGTCGATCGTTGGGTGATCTTGGGCCCACTCTGTTACGTAGTTGAAAATAACATCATCCTGCAACAAGGATTTGATGATACCATCATCAGTAGCAGCATCCAAAAGGATATCAGGCTTCACGCCACCACCATCGAGGACGGTTCTACCGCTCCGAGTTTTAAACCGGGCACGCTTTTCATCGGCAATAGCCACTGGTTCGCCGTTTTTGTATTCAACACTCTGAATACAGCGCTCGCTAGGAATATAGTACTTGGCAGTAGTGACTTTAACCCGGGCATTATAACCTACTTCCATGGTGTTTTGTACCAATCCTTTACCGTAGGTACGTTGACCAATGAGTATTCCGCGGTCATAATCCTGCATTACACCACTAACAATTTCAGAAGCAGAGGCAGAACCTTTATCTACTAATATTGCCAAAGGAATTTCGGTATCAATCGGCTGGTTAACCGTTTTATATGCTCGGTCCCAGTCTTTGACTTTACCTCTGGTCGTGACGACAACTTCATCACGCGGGATGAAAATATTACTAATATTAACGGCTTCGTTAAGTAGTCCACCACCATTGCCACGTAAATCCAGAACAAGCCCTTTTAGGTCAGGGTTTTCTTGCTTTAGGCTTTGGAAAGCTTCAATGATATTACGGCCAGCATTGCGCGTGAAAATAGAGAGGTTGATGTAACCAATACCCTCGTTGAGCATTCCGAAATAAGGAACGTTGGGAACGTCAACATCACCACGCGTAAGCTCAATGTTGATGTTTTCGGATACGCCCGGCCGATTGATAACCAAACGCATTGTCGTTCCGGGGAAACCTCTCATGATCTCTTCCATTTCCTCCATTGAACGATTGAGGGCACTCTGGCCATCCACGGAAATAAAACGATCGCCAGCTTTCAGCCCGGCCATGTCAGCGGGTTGATCTTTGTACAATTCGGTAATGGTAATGTATTCCCCGATCTTCTTACTTTTGGTACCAATACCGTGATATTTACCTTCGTTAATTACCCGATAACCTTCAATGTCCGATTCGCTGATGTAGTTGGTAAAGGGGTCTAAAGAACCCACCATTGCTTCCAGCCCCGTACGCATCAATTGACCCGGGTCAATCTCGTCGACGTAATTGGTATTTACTTCTTTATAGAGGTTCGTGAATATTTCGATGTTCTTGATGATTTCGAAATACTTATCCTTCTCATTGCTAATCGTAAAAGCGGTACCCAGTAGAAAAGTAGCTACCAAGCTTCCGACAATCAGAATACGCTTACTCATTGTTATTCGTTTTTTACGCAATACTTACACTCAAATTATACGCTTAAGATAAAGGAATGTTGTCAACTGATGATAAATTGACATCAGCATTGCAGTGAACGTTTGAATATACGGTGTGGATGATGAATGGAAGGTATCGTCGCATCATTTGTGCTAATATTCCCAAACCACTTAGTAACGGGTATAACCTTCAGTATTTATTTGATTTCCTGGATTTTTTAAAATGCCTTATCATTTTTCCTGCTTCGTACGCTTTTGAAACAGTTTTTACGATATACCTTTCTTTATGTTCGCTAGTTACCCTACCGACCCCAAATGATAAGAGGTTGTTCTCTGTTCGGTAATTTTCCAAGCTTGAATTATGTCCTAAATCTTCGAGCGTTATGTCTTTATTTATTGAGCAGAAGATCATTAATGTCGATATCTGCTAAGAGCTATTTTTCTAAAAAGGTGCTGACCAACTGAAAAAGTTCCTCTGGTTTTTGAGCGTGAACCCAGTGGCCCGCATCGGCGACGGTCGCCAATTCGGCTACAGGAAAGTGCGTTTGTAAAAGAGGAAGGTCATTGTCATCAATGTAGTTAGATGCAGCTCCCCGGATAAATAGGGTTGGTCCGTCAAAAGTTTCTTCTGGCGTAATGTTCTCAAGAATCGCCTCGTAATCACGCGTAAGTATAGGTAGGTTCATTTTCCAACGGTAACCGCCTTCCTTGTTACGAGTAAGATTTTTTAACAAAAACTGGCGTACGCCGAAATCGGAAATGCGTTCTGCAAGGATACTGTCAGCTTGTTTACGGTCTTCAATGGTGTTTAGATCCAAGTCATTGAGTGCCTCTACAATGATTTCGTGCCCACCAGAGTAGCTCTTCGGAGCAATATCAACCACAATAAGCTTGTTGACCATGTCTGGAAAATGGGTAGCAAACTGCATGGCTGTTTTCCCTCCCATTGAATGCCCAAGCAGGTTGGCTTCGTACATCCAGTTGGCCTCCATGAAGGCTTTTAGGTCTTCTGCCATAAGCGGATAAGAGTGCGCATCCATGTGAGGGGAACGACCGTGATTTCTTTGATCGATGATAAAGACGGTATAGTGCGCTGCCCAACGCTTGGCCAGTGTCTGCCAGTTGTCGAGCGTTCCAAAAAGCCCGTGTAGTATAAGCAGTGGTGGCCCTTGGCCAAAAGTTTTGTAGTTAAGTTGCATCGTTGAATTGATCAGTACCAAAACGTGTTCTAAAGATAAACACCCTTGTTAAGAGCTTGGTTGGGGCGAGAAAAAAAGGTGTTGCCGAATACATACTTTAGCTACGCCGAAGAGTGATTGGATAAAAAACAATTTATTCTCCCATAATCCGTCCCCATAGCCCAGACATACTCGCTTCTCGGTCTTCAGGCCCTTGTTGAACATGAACGGCTTGTAATTGCCCAGCCTTTTCCTGAAGGAGAAAGTAAAAAATATGCTGTGGCCGTTTTCCCGGAACATCAATCTGTCCATAGCGGAGATCATTCATCCTGAAGGTAGAATCATTTTCTTGTTCTACATTAAAGTAACCATCGGAAAACCATCGCAAAATACTTACATCGCGATCCTCCCAGTGGTCTTTGACCAATTGATGGTTT
Organism: Lewinella sp.; assembly: GCF_050633125.1. Lineage (NCBI taxonomy): Bacteria > Pseudomonadati > Bacteroidota > Saprospiria > Saprospirales > Lewinellaceae > Lewinella > Lewinella sp. The sequence goes on along the minus strand of NZ_JBOEFX010000073.1, from coordinate 7,707 downwards.
TTAGGAACCTCTTTTAATTTAAAGAATGGCGCTTTATCAAGCAGAGAATACTGCCCCATGTAAAAGCTAGTAGGCGTTTCGGCGGTGCCTTGCCAGAGGAGGCTGTTAAGGATGGTGGGCCCAACGACGTGTCGGGTAGCAGTAATGTTTTCTTTCTCTAAGGTAGCTTCCATGCGTTGGTTGGCGTACCAAAAAAAGCTGGTGCAGAGCAGAAGGTAAGCGCTACTAATAATGATTCCGGCCCAATTGTAGCGCTGCCGTTTTTTGCTTCCGCGTATTTGCCTGCTGGCTAAAATAAGACAAACTAAAAAAGGAACAGTGTAAAGCGGATCAGCGACAGAAACGACGTTCCATGCTATTCTAATCGTACTGAAAGGCTCAAATAATTGGGTGCCGTAGGTGGTACAGGCATCTAGGAGAGGGTGAGTAAGGATGGCCCCAAAAAAGAGTTGTGTCCAAAGCCACCACCCAGGATTTTCATTAACGGAAGGCGTTTTTCGTTTTTTTTCACGTAAGTAAATAACCAATGGAAATGCAATCATCGCCAAACTTACGACCAAGGAGATGCTACCGATGTTGTTTATTTCTAGTGGCATCAAAGAACTTCCGATGAACACGGCAAGGAAGAAAAAAGCCCACCCTGCCAATAGGGACGTCTTTTCGTTCTGTGGCCATTGGCCTTCTTTACCTCCGTATAGTCGGTGTACCAATAGCCCCATTCCCAGTGGAATCACAACAGAAAAAAGGATAGAATGCGTAAATGCGCGATGATAGGCCAGCGCACTGACTTGGTCGGTGACGAAGTTGGCGAAGATATCAAGATCAGGAAAAGTACCCGCTATCGCGCCCCAGAGCATAGCTCGGTTCCCGGCTTTTTTTCCTAGTACAACTTCGCCTACTGCGGCGCCCAGTGTGATTTGTGTAAGACTATCCATGAATGGTGTTGGGTATGAAGAACGATGGTACAACACCAAAAGGACACAGTAGGTTGACGGATTAGGTTAAGGCAATTTCCTAGTCCATGTCTCCCAGATAAACGGGCCGTTCTGGATGGTCCAGATCAAATAACCACTGGATCATATCAAGGGGGTAAAATTGAGCTTGTGCTAGCTCTTCCAAGGGAACCCAGCTTACACCAATCTGATAACGATCAGCACCGGTTCCCATCTTCGGTACGGAGCCTGGTGCCAAATGGCAGCGAAAGAAAAACTCTACCTGATGTATGTGACGCAGGCGAGCCTGCCCCGGGTGGTTTAGTCCAATATAGTCTCTCACAAACAACAACTCCCCTACTTCTACTTGCACACTGGCTTCTTCCCAGCACTCACGAACGACAGCCTCTTCCAGGCTTTCTTGGTACTCTTGGCCACCACCAGGAACGCAGTGGAAAACACCGCGCTTGTCTTCGTTTTTGTTGCAAAGGAGCTTTCCATCTTGGATAATAATTGCTTTGACAGAGTTACGGATGCGCATAGTTGGGGCTTTTAATGATACACGATGAAATGTAGGGGAACAAGGTAATGTTAAAAAAGATTCCAGGAAGGGGAGGTAATTACGGCTTTCTACCTCTTAACGTTCAAACCTCTATGTCGAATAAGGAGCGTGGGCTAGCTTCATAACGTAGACACATAGCCGAGCTTCGTTGGATTTGAATTGGTTTTAAAACCTATGTGGTGAAAAATCGCCCTACTCCGGAAAAATCGCCCACAAATTCTCTGTAGCAGCCCCCCAGCAATCAACTCTCCGGAGTTCAGGAAGATCAAAACGGCAGGCTTTCACCAAATCAAAGCGGTATTCTTCCAATCGGCAGCGGTTGCCATCCATGTAGAGGAGTCGGCCAAAGGTGTTTTCCGTAAGACAAGTATATTCTGCGAAAGCATTGGTGTTATCCAAACTCGCCCCCAGGAAAGTCATGATATTGATAGTGATTTTCTGACTAGCCAGTGTGTTGGTCCATTCACAAATATCTACACCAGGCAAGCGGCATACATTTTCGCCATCGCTGATAAAAATAAGCGCTTTTGAAGTATTAGGGTTGTCGGTGAAAAGAGTGGGTGTTTCTTGCAGTATAGTCAATAAAGGGGTAGTTCCATCTGGTACCAAAAACTGTAAGGCGTAGCCCATATCTTTGCGACTCAACTCTCCGGCTGGGTGCCACAGGCGGGGTATGGTGCCGCAGTCTCCGCCAATAGTGCCAATGCCTACCTGGGTCTCATCAGAAAAGTTTTCGAGGAGTAGTTGAGCTGTTTCGCGCATCACATCAAAGCGATCTTCTCCGATGCAACTGACCTCTTCCATTACCATGCTCCCTGAAATATCTAGTAAAAAGACGACTTCATCGTAGTCTACAAATTCAAGTAGAGGTTGCACATTAGCCGGAAGGCTGGCGTACTCATAGGTTTTTAGCTGACGATTTTCGCGATTTTGAACACTGTCTTCTACTATAAATTCAGTAGCAATGCCGAGCGTGTCTATCAATCGTTGATAATTTTCGCCGGCTTGCCTATTTTGTACATCGGCGCGATAAGCCGCAAGGAAACTGACCATGCCCCGCTCTAAGTCTCTTCGGTGTACGTGGTAGTGTGGAGCTAGGTCGGCGTGGGCAGCAGCCCCCTTACCCTGGTTCATCACTTGTGCATATCCAAGCGCATTGAGCATGATAGAGCGCTCCTCTGGGTAAGGCAATTCTGTTTGTAATTCAATCGCTCGTTTTAAGGGGGCAATAGCCTTCCCATAGCGCAGCCCATAGAGGTTTATCATCCCGGCAACAAAGTGTTGCAAGCTGGCCAAGTGTACATAATCAGGGTGCCGAGGACTGAGCATATTTTTACCACTGCCTAGTACTTCCAGCGCATCATCTGTTTTTTGCTGTTGCCCCAAAGACAAGGCGTAGGCCAGCGCAAAATTATATTGATTAGGATGTAGCTGATACGCTTTGCGTAAATGATTTTCAGCCCGACCGTAGTTGCCCTCCGAAAAATAGTACGACCCCAGGAAGTAATTGCGATAAGCTTCCTTTCCACCACCAGCCATCGCCGCTTGGGTGAAAAAGAAAAGCAGTAAGAGGAATAACAATTGTTTCATGGGGATGGTCCGGTTAGAATAAAGTGTTGCCGCACATAGTATTGCGCAGAAAAAAAGTGTGTTTTTGTTTTTCACAATAGTTAAAACGCTTTAAATGAAGCGCTTATTTATCTATTGTGAAAAACAAAAACACACTTTGTTTTCGTGCTGTTCCTCAAACGCAAGGCGGCAACACTTTATGGCTGTACTTTAAAAGAATAACTACGACCTAATCTTAAGATCGCTTATTCACTTCAATCGTAGCCTGCAATTCTCCAGGCAGTTCTATCGCTTCTCCCCCATTTGGAGTACCAATACTTAGCTCATCGGCCAGTACTTCCCCTTTGATCAAGTCGCCAAAGTTGGTTACTGCCCGCGCAATGGCGGGGTCTTTGCTGATGGCTACCGTAATGCGGTCGGTCACTTCAAAATTTTTGTCCTTACGGATATTCTGAATACGATTGACCAGCTCGCGAGCCATGCCTTCGTCTTCCAAAAGTTCCGTTAGTGTCAAATCCAAGGCGACGGTTAAGCTGCCATCGGTGGCTACTTTCCAGCCGGGGATATCCTCGGTAGTGATTTCGAAATCTTCCATCGTCAACTCGAAGTTCTCGTCTCCTACGACTAACGTGTAGGTTCCTGACTTTTCGAGGGCTGCAATATCGTCCTGGTTGAATTTGTTGATAGCTTGTGCAGCGGCCTTCATGTTTTTACCCAATCTCTTGCCAAGGGTCTTGAAGTTGGGCTTGATCCGCTTTTTGAGGAAGCCTTCTTCATCGTCGCGTAAATAAGCGATTTCCTTCACGTTAACCTCGGCGAGAATAAGGTCTTTTACCTCTTCTACCTGGCGTTCGAAACCGGCATCAAGTACCGGGAGTAAGATTTTTTGTAGTGGCTGCCGTACCCGGATCATATCCTTCTTACGAATACTAAGCACAAGGCTGGAAATACGCTGGGCGTAATCCATCCGCTCCTCCAATTCGAGGTCAATCAAGGACTCGTTGGCAGGCTCCAGTAAGCTCAGGTGCACAGAGTCAAACTGTAGGCGAGAACCTTCCTTTTTGGCATCATCTTTTACGCCTTCCGTAAGGTTGCGGTACAGCCAATCACTAAAGAATGGTGCTACTGGCGACATCAACTGGGCCGTGGTGACAAGACATTCAAATAAGGTCTCGTAGGCTGCTTGCTTATCGGTGTTCATTTCTCCTTTCCAGAAACGACGGCGACAAAGGCGCACATACCAGTTGCTCAAATGTTCGTCTACAAAGCGCTCGACGGCACGACAGGCACGAGTAGGTTCGTAGGCAGAAAACTGCTCTTGAACCTCCTTCGAGAGGCTGTTAAGTTTTGAAATAACCCACCGGTCGATCTCAGGACGATCTTTCACAGGGATACGCTGCCCCGCTTGTGGCTGCCATTTGTCAATATTCGCGTAAAGCGTGAAGAAGCTATAAGTATTAAAGAGCGTACCGAATAGCTTACGGCGAACTTCTTCGATGCCTTCCAGGTCAAACTTGAGGTTGTCCCAAGGATCGCTATTGGCCATCATGTACCAGCGAGTAGCATCAGCACCGTACTGCTCCAATGTTTTAAATGGATCAGCGGCATTGCCGAGTCGCTTCGACATTTTTTGACCATTCTTGTCTAGTACGAGTCCGTTAGAGACGACATTTTTGAACGAAACGGTATCATAAGCCATCACGGCAATCGCATGAAGGGTATAGAACCAGCCACGGGTTTGATCAACACCTTCGGCAATAAAGTTGGCAGGGTAGCTTTGCCCAAAAGGAGCGTTAAAAGGCTGCTCGTCGCCAGCAGCTAATTTTTCATAATCAAGCCCCCACTGAGCATAAGGCATGGAGCCAGAATCGAACCATACGTCGATCAGGTCCAGCTCGCGCTTCATGGCTTGCCCGTCTTCACTTACCAGTACCACATCATCGATGTAGGGACGGTGAAGGTCTTTAGGTACTTCCTGGTTCAAGCCCAATGCTTTATTGGCTTTCTCTACCTCACGGGTGAGTTCGGGAATAGAACCAATACATAATTCTTGCTTCCCGTCTTCGGTACGCCAAATCGGCAACGGAATTCCCCAAAAGCGAGAACGACTCAGGTTCCAGTCTTGTAGGTTCTCTAACCATTTTCCGAAACGACCTTCACCGGTGCTGGTGGGCTTCCAGTTGATGGTCTTATTGAGTTCAGACATGCGCTCTTTGTAATCACTGGCACGCACAAACCAACTGTCAAGTGGGTAGTACAGTACCGGGCGATCCGTCCGCCAACAGTGTGGGTACGAGTGCAGGTATTTCTCCGAGTGGAAAAGCTTGTTCTCTTCTTTCAGTTTGATCACGATGTCAACATCCGTCGGGCGCTCTTCTTCCTGACCATAGTCTTTGACGTAGCGCCCAGCAAAATCCGTGACTTCTGCCACAAATTTACCTTGGCGATCCACCAGTGGCATGGGGTTGTCAAATTCATCTTTTACCAATAAGGCAGGGATGTCGTTCTCTTTAGCCACGCGCATATCATCTGCACCAAAGGTCGGTGCAATGTGTACGATACCCGTACCGTCTTCGGTACTCACGAAGTCACCAACAATCACGCGGAAAGCGTCGCCTTCGGGCTTAACATAAGGCATCAGTTGCTCGTAGCGGGTGCCTGCCAGTTCAGCGCCGGTCATTTCGGCTACGATTTCGATATAGGGGTAAGGCTTGTTGCCAGGAACGGCATCAGCTGCCGTCATGTCGGGCTTAGCTTCCGAGAAATAAGCATTCAGCCGATCCTTTGCGAGTGTCACGAAGATCGGTTCGTGTGTGTAGCGGTTGAAGGTGCTGACCTTCACATAAGGAATCTTTTTACCTACCGCCAATGCTGTGTTTGATGGGAGCGTCCAAGGCGTAGTTGTCCACGCGATGATATACTCATTGTCAGTATCTTTTACTTTAAACTGAGCAACCGCCGAGGTGTCACGAATTTCCTTGTAGGCACCTGGCATGTTTAGTTCGTGCGAACTCAGCCCCGTACCCGCAGCAGGAGAAAATGGCTGAATGGTATACCCTTTGTACATCAAACCCTTGCGGTGCAGTCGCTGCAAAAGGAACCATACCGATTCGATATAGCTATTCTCGTAAGTGATGTAAGGATTATCCAGGTCTACCCAGTAACCCATCTTGCGAGTTAGGTCGTCCCAAATGTCCTTGTAGCGCATCACGGTTTCGCGGCACTTTTGATTGTACTCGTCTACCGAAATTTTCTTACCAATATCGTCCTTGGTGATGCCTAATTCTTTCTCTACACTCAGCTCGATAGGCAAACCGTGTGTATCCCAGCCACCTTTGCGGTCCACGCGCTCCCCTTGGAGCGTGTGAAAGCGGCAGAAAATATCTTTTATTGCCCGGGCCATTACGTGGTGAATGCCAGGCAGACCATTGGCAGAAGGAGGACCTTCATAAAAAACGTAAGTCTTCTCTGGATCGCGTTCCTGGATAGATCGATCAAAGATTTTTTCGTTCTCCCAAAATTGGAGAATCTCCTGATCGATTTCCGGTAAGTTCAGCTGTTTATACGACTTGTACATCGGTAGCGTGCGGACATTTAGATTCTCTGATTTTTTTTGTGTTTGGAGTCAAGCGAAAACAAAATCACGTTCCTTGTCAGTCACTTACAATTGTTGCTTTAGCTTGACCACAAAAAAACAGAGAAGGTTAATTTTCAATGAATGTGCAAAAGTACAAAACAAAAAGCTCCGACAGAGGCCATCTGTCGGAGCTTTTTGAGTAGCAAAAATTAGCACCTACAGATCGCCGGGCGAACTGATAATAATAATGCTAATAATTATACTTTGCTGTTGCATACTGCGAATATGGTGTTTTTTTGGGACAGTGCAAAGTGTGCGCTGTACTATTCGTTCTTTTCATACTTCGTTAATCGCCTTTCTCCTGTTTTTTTTAGCACCCCGTTTTCAACGGCTTTTTGTGGCATGATACTATCAAAGGTCGAGAAAGGTTTGAGCCATTATAGGCTAATTTTAAGTGCCATTTAGGGGAGAGTAGCCGATTTAATTATTTTTTCGATCTCTTCAATTCTCCTTTCAACAGCTAACCAAGTTCTCACATCGTTTTCGTTCTGCAATTCTGACGCTGCAATCAGGTAGTGAAACTGGATAAGTTCATCCTTTTTTAGGTTGGGATATTTTGTGACAAAACCATTAGATTCGTAATGCGTAAATGCCTTTTCAGCATAGTCTCGTTTTGCATTCTTTAGCATCGTGAAAAATCTACTGGGCATAGCGTTTTCCTCCTTCGCTCGCCACATTATACTTTCAGGGGCTTCGGTTCCTATGTGTAACTGGTATTTTTCATTTTTAATAAATTGGAGAGCATCTAAATGTTCTCCTGTGTCACTAAATCCAATGATTTGATCTTTGAAACCACATCTGATTCTTATGGATGATTCATTATCATTGGTTGCTTTCATTGTTATTGCCCATTCAATCGAATTGTCTATCTTATCCCCATTATGAATTTGGTTTGGTAATGTGAATTCCCTGATTTTGATTTCTCCATCTTTATATTTTAGCCTTATCTGATGTACTTTTCCAATTTTCACGTCAGTAGCAACAATATTAGAGCTTGTTGGGAAATT
>NZ_JBOEFX010000072.1:0-17346 GCF_050633125.1 Lewinella sp. | reverse complement strand
AATTTCCCAACAAGCTCTAAGCAGTTACCAGGATGCCTTTGAACAAGGCAATCTGCAACTGGCTTGGCGACATCTCGAAAGAGCACATATACTGGGTCAGCCTTGGGCGGTAGAGCACTCGGAGGTACACTGGATTATGTTAAAGTTCGGCTTCGCTATCAAAAGCTGGAAAGAAATAAGGGGTCAGATACTTCGATTAGTATTCGGTGGGGTAAAATCTTTTGTAGGCAAAGTTCCTACAGGCAATACTGGTGGAGCTAATGTACCACCATTGCAAGTAATGGAGATACCTGCGGATTTGCGTGAAATGCTGATCCCATTTGCACCAAATCTGTAGTATCAAGAACAGCCACTACCTGCGAGATTGTTTGCTGATACGTTGTTGATTACGGAATGTTAGTAATTCCGCTCTTATGTAGCGTTTTTCCTTCATGTGATGGAATACTGTAAAATGCCCTTCACGAACCAAATGAAGGAGCACCTTAGAGCATACGCCCAAAAGGCGACAAGCCGTCCCAGTGCTCACCAAGTCATCTTCGCCAATTACCCGCTGAACCTCTTCGTTCATCGTATTAAACTCTTCCTTAATCATACCACGAAGAAGCTCTTTAAGCTCGTGCGGCGTCACCGAATGCAGGATAATATTATTGTTTTCCATCGCTATTTGTTTTAGTAAATCAAGTAATTAATCGCAATTTACTAGGCTTGACTTGCAATTACAAATTACTCAAAATCAGTGAACTAAATCTTCTTTGGCGCCAAATGATACCATCTGAAACCATTTAAATACAAGTAGAAAACCAAGTGAAACCAAATGGAATAATCTGGGGAAATCCGTTGACTACCTATTTTCTAAAACTTTAACACTTTTTAACATTTTAAAAGCTTCATCTTCTGGAAATCTGCACTAAAATGCGAAAGCCCCTCCAAAACGGAGAGGCTTCCAATTATATATCCAAGTTCAATTCTTCTTCTAGTAAAAGATGTCTCAGTAGCCGCACCATCATAAATCGCTTATGATTCTCAGCTACTGATTTGAGGACGGTCTGATGAGGTTGTTTACCCTCGGCCTCTCGTTTCCGATTTTTCTCAACGGAGGCATCATACCGTTCCCGAAACCGTTTTTCCAAGCGGTCAAGATTATGACCGAGAAACGGGTCTTCACTATCTAGTAGAACACCGTAAAAGGTGGCACTTTTCCGCCCTTCCCCATTTATGGAAAAGGGCGGTTCTCCTTTCCCCGCAAATGCTCGTTTAATTCTTTGAGTAAATCTGTAACGGGATTATCATTAGGTTCAGGTTCTAAGTCAATTACTTCCTTTGGCTCTTCTTTAGCTCGTGATAATGCTTGGGGCAATGTCCCTCCTTCTAGCTCAGCGATAAAATGCTTCAGCTCTGCTTTGGCGATATAGAAATCTTTGACCTCCTGCCATCGCTCTTTGTTAGAGAATAGCTCCATCTGTGTCGCCAGAATAGTTTCTCGTAAGATCATAATTTCAATCACCCAGCCAATCAGCATCAGCGTAGAAACCGAGACTATCCAACTATAGCCATAAGGGAGTAGTACTAGCACCGCTTCAATTAAAGAAAGCACCAGTAAAGCAGATGCCGCAATGATCCCAAAAGAGAGCTTGTTTTGTATCTGTGCTGGATTAAGCTGAAAGAAGAACACCAGCGTCCCCCTTCCCGCTTGTATCGCCAATGGCACCAGAAAGGCCGCTACCATAAACCCAATATTGGGCGCATTCTGCGCGTGGAAGATGCCCATGATGATGGCCGAGATTAAGTAAGTAGCAATCAACAGGCTGAAACTAAGCTTGGGAAGGATAGCGCGTAATCGCTTTATCGACTTCCCGAAATCGTTATTTATAAGTGTGTTTTGCATGATTTTTTCTTTTCAAGAGCAATGAATAATTAAGCACCTACTACCTTCAGCACAGAAGCCGATCCAGGATGCTTTCCCCGCTGTTCCATAATATTTAATGCTATTTCTTCCGCATTCATCTCCGCATCAATACCGATGTATTCCCTGAGTTGAGTCTCCGTACTGTGACCAGTCATAGGCATGATCTGGGATAATCGGTAGCCTTCTCTATAAAGGTTGGTAGCAAAGCTTCTCCGACAGCAATGAGAAGACACCAAGCGGTACTTTTTTACGTAAGATTTCTCCACTCGTGCTTTGCGTCCCATATACTGTTCCACTTTAAGTATCTCAGCATCAAAACCAGCCCGTCGGCATAGCTCTTTCATACCTTCATTAAACTTCTGCATCGACATTTCGGGAGTGGTATAATCATTCCGCTCCAATACGGGGATTAACCACGGGAAGATATTCAGTGGAACCTTGGTAGGCGTATTGGTCTTGTTAGAGATCAAGGAAAGAAGCGGAATGCCCGATAACGTCCGATAGAAGTTATTGGGCGTAAAGCGCGAAAAATCACCAAACCGCTGACCAGTACCCGCACCTATCAGGCACATATCACGAATCTTGGCTAAATGCCCCGTCAATTCCATATCCGCCAAAGTCTGTAGTTCCGTCGTGGTTAGGATAACCATTTCACCTTTGGCTCTTTTGGGAGTAACCGTCCACCCTACTCCTTGGTAATTTATATTGGTATGGAGTCGCTTTCTGCGGGCACGCTCCATGAACTGCCGGAAAGTTTTCAGGGTCTTATTGCCATAAGCCAACTGGACGCCTTTTTCGGTCAACCAGTCGATCATCTCTATTCGGAGGTTCCAGTCTACATCTTCATAAGAGAAGCCCTTCCCTCCATTATACTGCGCCGCAAAAGCTTTGATGTTATTGATGTTCTGGCGAAACATCTTGAGCGTGTTCTTTTTCATTCCGCCAGCCTTCATATCTTCTAGCTCCTCGTCGAGGAAGTCGATAAAAGAAGAGCTGGCGTCACGCTCGGTCGGGTCGACCTTTCTGGTCTTGATGTCTAGCTGCTTTTTAAAATCAGCAACGGAGATAGCACCATAATCATGTTCAATGAAAATGCTGGTGCAGTAACGAGCCAGATCATCAAGGAAACGTTGAATAGCAAACAAGTCCTTGCGCCGCTCCTGGTTAATCGGTCGCTGTGTTTTGGCATCCCAATCTTTGGGGTGAATAGAAAAGCCCGTTGAGTACACCATGCGTTCCCCCGATAGCGATAAACCAGCGAAATGAGTGTCTCAGCATCTCCTTTTGGCAAGCGGAGATTAAACTTTGGAATAGGTAACTTTGCCATAGTTATTGATTGTGATTACGAAAATAGTTTCCGCTTTCCACGTCTACAGCGTTGTCGGAATAGTTGTCGGGAGTGTTCCCGCATCTTCCGATTCAAGACAAAATTTCTTTTCGATAATATTTAAAAACCCTTGTTTTTACTGGGTTTTACCCGAATACGCAGGAAAACTGAAGCGTTTGGAGTTTCCTGCTGGGATCACAAGCAAAAGACCACAAGTAACTATTTATCAGTCGCTTGCGGTCTTTTTTTGTTTATATCAGGTGTCAGTAGTAGGTGTCAGTTTCTACTCAGAAACTCCCAAAAGCCCTTTTGTGTCAACTTCAAAAAGGTATTTAGTTTCGATCTTGCCTCCCCCACTGACCTATATCTTAATTTTCGTCTTTCTGGCTCCTTCGAGTAAACAACCCAATAAGGCACTATTCCTTATCTTCCCGCCTGAACCTACACTCCTACACCATGCATCCTTACGAATCCCTTTACCAACAGCTGGCTATTCGTCTCCAGTGCTGTCATTCATTGCTGCTGTTAGGCCTCTTTGGTATCCTGTGTTTTCCACTTCAGGCACAACAGACAGACTACTTTGATGGGCCCTATATTTTTCAGCAAACAGATAGTTTACAGTTAAAATGGATTGAACGTGGAGTCCCTCACGATACGACTATTGCGAGCGCCGATGCTACTTTCTTCCAGAGAGACAGTCTTCCTCTTGTGAATTTGCAGCGGCTTTCCTTTCCTACAGCGAAGGCGAGTACTTATACGGGAATCGACCGTATTATTGCGATCAGTGATGTACACGGCCAGTACCAGTTGATGAGAGAACTACTAATGAGCAGCGGAGTTATCGACACGGCCAATAATTGGGCCTTGGGTGATGGGCACCTCGTTGTCATTGGAGACAATTTCGACCGGGGCGATGAAGTATTACCGATTCTATGGTTGCTTTTCGAGTTGGAGCAACAGGCCCTCGCCAATGGCGGCCATTTGCACCTCCTGCTGGGTAACCATGAGTTGATGGTTTTACACGGCGACATTCGTTATTTACACAAAAAATATAACTATACGGCTGGAGCTCTACAGACACCTTACCCCGAGCTATTTGCCCGTGGTAGTGTTCTTGGCGATTGGATAGCACAACACCAGGTCGCTGTCTCCATCAATGAGCACCTCTTCGTACATGCTGGTATTTCGCCTGAAGTATTGAAATTAGATCTATCACTGGAAGCACTCAATGCGACTTTTCGCGAACGTATCCTGCGCCAGCCTGATGATTCTATCGCTGCCGACCCCGTTCTAGATTTACTCTACGGAGGGGAAGGCCCGCTTTGGTACCGAGGTTATTTTGGTGAGGAGGCCATCTCAAAAGGTAAATTTAAGAAGCAACTCAAGGCGTACAACCAAGAAAAAATAATCGTAGGGCATACCAGCCAAGAAGACATCCACCCTCTATACAGCGGCAAACTCATTGTTATAGACTGTAGCATAAAACTGGGCGTGCGAGGCCAAGTGCTATTAATCGAAAATGATGCGGTTTACATCATTGATCAAGATGGCGAGCAGCTGCCTATAGTGCTAAAAAAACGTACGCCTACAACCAGTATTCAGGAAGTACTCATGGCGAGTAACTCACGGCCCCAATTCACTATTGAAACTGACTTCCAACAACTTCTTAAAAGTAAAATGGAAGAAGAATACCAGCCTGCCGAAATTTCTCTTCGCACCACCGACTTCGCTTATACACTCCACGGGCGTATACGTACGCGTGGAAATATGCGCAAACAAGCTTGCGAGCTCCCTCCTCTCCTGATTGATTTACGTAAATCTGATCTTGATTCGCTCAAATACATCCGCCACGACAAACTCAAACTCGTCATTCCGTGCCAAGAGAGTAGCTCCTATCAAACTAATCTGTACAAGGAATTTTTGATCTATGACCTTTATCAGTTGATCAATGACCATGGCATACAAACGCAATTGGTAGATGTCGAAATTATCGATGCTAGGGATCAACGCCAACTCACGGGCTTTCTTATTGAAACCGAACGCGACTATGAACACCGAACAGGCGCGCAAGTTCTCCAGACGGGACGGGTTACCTCCTCTGTACTCGACCGCGAATATTTTGTTCGGATGCAGTTTTTCCAGTACATGATTGCCAACTGCGATTGGGCCCTTACGGGCAAACACAACCTTGAACTTGTCAAATTTCCAAACAAAGAACGAGCTGAAGTCATTGCTTATGACTTCGACTATTCTGGCTTCGTGGGAAACGGTTATGCCGTTCCGGCTCCTTCACTGCCCATAAAAAGTGTACATGAACGCTACTTCTTCTCCTATCCTACTACCGATGAAGAAATAGATCAAACTATTACCTATTTTCTGGAGCAAGAAGCAGAAATTTACGCCACCTGTGCTGCTGCCGATTATCTCAGCGTTAAGGACAGAGAGAAGTGTCAGGATTACCTGCGTTCTTTCTTTGATCTACTCCGTAATCCTAAGAAGTTTAAACGGAGGATTGGGAGGTAGACATTTAAGTTTGTACATAATAAAACCCACTCAACATGAAAAAGACAATCATTGCGACCCTCTTGTGCTGCTTCACAGCATTAGGCATCGCCCAGCAGGCTATTGAAATAACAGACCAGACCCTGAAAATAAGTGGCGAAGAATACCTCTACTTCGGGTTTACAGCCGGAGATGAGGTTATTTTCTCTTTGGAGGAAGTCAATGGCAAGGAACTAAAAGAGGTTGAAATACTACGCTATCCTGATCAGGTTGTTTACGCCAACCTTCAGGTGGGTATGCTGGAGAAGCGACTTCGAATTACGGAGGAGGGTGTCTACCAATTCCGGCTAAAACACAGCGGTTTTGGGAGCCGCATCTGTCGTGTTTCGATAGGTAGAATCCCCGCTCCGGGCAAGGCCAGTTTCAACACCGCTGTAACATGGGTCGAACGATCAACTACCGAAGCAGCGATCATTGGCTACGAGACCAAACAGGTCGCATGTAGTCGCCGAGTTGTAGCTGCCATCGACACCACCATTGAGACCATCCTCAACCGTACAGAGCGGGTACATTCTTCCACCAACCTAAATGGCAATACAACTAGCATTGGCTTCTCGATTCCAGAAACGGTCTACGAGCCCAATATCCATGTACCCGACAAGATCACCGAAACCGTTTCCTGGGCCTATGCCATCTCTACGGGAACTTCTGGTGACGCCTGGTACAAAAACGCCAACACCAAGGCTGCTGCCACTAATGTGACCAAAACCATGATTTCTACAGGACTCCTGTCTACTGGTTACGGTGCGCTCGCCATTTTGGCTATCGAGGGGGTCAGCATGTTTTCGTCTCCGCCGGGGGGGGGCGACAACGTGCTCTTTGGAATCACCCATGCCGCCGACGGCAGTGCGCCCACTATCGCCGAGGGGAATAGCGTGGCTGCCTTTGGCAAGGTAACCCAATACCGAGGGGGCAACTACACCCTGCAACTCACCAACGACAATATCATCGAAGCCATCAACGTAGATGTGAAGGTCATTGCCGTTATCATCACCACCACTTATCAGGATGAAGAATACGAAGAGACGCAGTTTATTCCGATTAAGGAACAGCCGACGGTGAAGCCGGAGAAGGTGCTGGTGCCGGTGATTGGGGGGTGAGGTTTAGGCTATAAAGAATTGCCCTCATCATAAAAAAGGACAATTAAAAAACATCAAGCTGTCTAATATTGGCAAACAACCTGATTCAGGACAATGTCTTCTAACAAGGTATGTATACGTCGAATATTACACCAGCTAGCAATTGAATATTAAACCTTATAAAAGAGTTGAATCAAAACCTGACGAAAACCCATTATTTTTCCTATCTTAATGTTTAAATCAACAATGGTTATCATTCTATTTTCCTAGTACCTCGTCCCCATCTTTTGTGCTAGTGGATAATCATTAAATATTATCAATTACAATTCACTGTAATTTCAACAGAAACTGGCCTGTTGAAATGTAGAACTGTATTTACCTAAATACGTACTGTATGGTCAATTCTAGAGGGGAAAAAAGCATTTATCGCCGGGTAATCGGATTTGCGACAATACTTTCATTACTATACCTTCTATTTTTACTAATAACCGGGCTTAAGGGGGTTTTAAGTATGGATTTTCATATCCCTAACTTAGCTACAGTAGTAAGTATTGTCCTGTTATTTGGCATAATAACCTTATGGGTATTCAAGATCTCCCCACCAAACACCAAACAGCAAAGTTCAACTACCATCAAAGGTGAGCGCCCAACCACTCCCCTATCTCTTCCTTCTAAGGAACCCCCAATTCATCAATTTTCAAGCCGTATCAAAGAAGTATGGATAGAGTTGTACAACTACCGTTTTTACCACAGCCCATTCAGTAAAGAT
Source organism: Lewinella sp. (assembly GCF_050633125.1). Classification (NCBI taxonomy): domain Bacteria; kingdom Pseudomonadati; phylum Bacteroidota; class Saprospiria; order Saprospirales; family Lewinellaceae; genus Lewinella; species Lewinella sp. The sequence continues at coordinate 9,703 of NZ_JBOEFX010000072.1, read as the reverse complement.
GTTAAAGCGAAACACAACTTCCTCGGTCGCAAAACTGCCAAAGAACGTATCGTTACGCTACTTAGAGAGAGCGTTACCAGCTCAGGCGCTTATTTGGTTACCGGATTCCGGGGAATGGGGAAAACAAGTTTAGTTCGGCTTGCTATTAAAGAGTATAACGATAGTGTAAAAACGGAGTTAATTCAGACCCCCATCAGGTCTAAAGGTGAGACAACTTACCGCTTAGTCAGTTATGCAAGCATCTCCCTTGCGGGAATTTTATTGGTGTTATTATGTACAGGCACCCCTTCTATTAATTTCTCCCCTATTCTCCATACAGGTCCCTATGTATTTGAGTTAATATGTGGCTGCCTATTCCTGTTGCTTTTCTTAGCATTGGCCTCAAACGATGTTGCCGTTAAAGGCCTGGGGGTAGCAAGCAGCCTAATCTTTGTCACGTGGGTGGTTACCATGATTCCCCCTGATCGTTTTATTGAACCTCTTTTTACGGAGGATGCATCTTGGTTACTTATTGTACTCTTTTCAATAACATCCTTATACCTTTTCTTGTTAAGTGCCCGGTTTCTTTATGATTTATTTCGCCTGACAAAAAACCATTACCATCCTGCCCCCACTAAAGAAAGTGAATATCAATCCTTTGAGATCAACCTTTCTCAAGATGAAATTGGAGAACAAAGTATTCTTAAACGACTCACCCAGGAGCTGTCTCGATATTGGCAAGAAGAGCTAGAGGAAGAAGATTTTCACCATTTCATAAGTCCTATCTACGCTCCTATTCATTGGTTACTTAATTTTTTGGGCTTTACAGCGAAAGGCATTTCCTATCGTACCATTCGCTCTCGCCTGAGTTTGCTCGAACAGCGATTATCCGCAGAAGTAACCGCCCAAGAAAACACGACCATCAATCCTAGTTTTGCTACGCGCACCGGGCTCGGGCTTGCCAAGGTCGTATTACCTTCCTTTGATTATTCAAAACGTAACCAAACGACCTTTCCTGTTGCCTCTGCAAAGGAAGTTGAAGACAACCTCATCCATATTTTTAAAGATATTGAGGTTTTTAGAAAGGAAAACACTTCGATTCCGCGATTTTTATTCATTATTGATGAGTTGGATAAAATTGAACCCAATTCAAGCACAACCATTACAGACCGTGAATCATCCGATCCTATTTTTGACAGAGACACCAGCATCCGCGGCGGTAATCGGGTTCGCGAACGACAGGAAGCTATAGCAAGTTTACTCGCTAACCTCAAGGGGTTCCTGAACGTTGTTCGTGCTAAATTCATCTTTATTGGTGGTCGTGAAATGTACGATGCCTCGCTGGCAGATATTGCGGACCGTGATTCCTTCTATAGTAGTATTTTCAACGATGTCATTTACGTCAGCAGCTTTTTTAAAGATAAAAACGAAGCTCGGGCTGGCGTTACACAAATGACGGTTGCCTACCTTACGCAATTGCTCTTACCTTCTCATTTAGTAGAAGAAAAAGGTGCTAATTTCCAAACAATAGCCAGCGAAATTCAACCGCCTGCACTCAACAAGAATCTTCGATTTAAACTCCACTACGGCGGAAGAATATCGCGTAACCAAAGTACTCAACCAGCAACAGGTAATTCCGTGTTCAACCAAATGGTTTACCCACCAGGTTTTTCACAACAAGCGTCTTCGGATGTAGATGATCATTTATTTGAACTAGCCAAAGCCAAAGTGATCGCTATTCTACAGAACTATGCCATTTATCTTACCTACCGCAGTAATGGAACCCCCAAAAAACTCATCTCATTAATTGAGCGAAATATCCGTCAGGAATCCGATTTTAAAGAGCTCGGAGACCTACTGGTCCTTACCCAGAATTACACTCCGATAGAAAGTACTAATCAGCGAATGTTTTTGCGGCTCAAATTCGATTTCCAATACGAGGTTGGGCTTACTGCTAATCTTTACCGACCGTTTATCATCACCAACAGTCGCTACCTCAAAGCACTGGGAGATAAACTATTGTTTTCTTCTGCCTTCATTTTCGATCACATCCTGAAGTTTCACCCTTTTGGCTTTTCCTGGCGTAACCTGGAACTCATCCCTGAGGTTATTCTAATTAACAAAGAGCCCAATTTGCGACAGTTCATTGAATCGTTGATCAGGTTTCTTTCCAAGCAATACATTCGCCCAACGGTAAGCGGTATTTTCCAATACAAATTTTTCAGCAAAACGGCTATTGAACTAGGGTTGGTCTCTCGTATTTCTGACCTGGGAGCAGCAGCATTTAACTTCACCCTTGATGAATCCCTGCAAATTAAACGCTACTATAAGCGCAAGTTGTCTGAGTTACAAGAAAAATACCGTAGAAAAGGCCAGATAGAAGACCGATTCATCAACGCTATTGCCTTTATTCAAACAATTCTTGGCGACTTGCATTACTATGATAAAGAATATGATGATGCGCTGATTTACTACACCGAATCTATCCAGTACTTACGCGTCAATGATAAAGAAGATAAACTCACCAAGCACGAATTCTTGATTTGGCTACGCAATAAGTTAAAAGCAGGGCTGACGCTGGAGAAAATGCGGGCTTTTGATTCTGTTTTCTCTTACTATCGAACCTTGATTATTGAAGCCCCCATCTACTTAAAAAATATTACTCCAAAAGAACAGGAACTCCCTCATACAGCATACAGGAGCTTACAACTATTAACTAAACCACTGGTTGCTTGGTTAGCAGCTATTGAGAAGCAACGCTTTGATGGAATTACAGCCGCCAACCTCGAAGAAAGGCATGCTGATATCGTTAGTCTTTTAATGCTGAATGGGAGTAATAAAACGTCCTATTTCGATCCACAAAGACAAGCCTTCCTTTACGGCGACTACTTAAACAATGTAGGGAGCATTCTTTTTTATAAAAACAAATACTTTGCATATTTACTGAAAGGAGAAGAGTTTGTAAGTAATGTACCCCGAAAAGAGATACGAGAAGAGTTGCGTAAAAACACGCCAAATCACAATATAGATGAGACATTTTTCACCAGCTCACAAGCCGCTTATCTTCACTACCTCAAGTCTTTGAAGCAGTTGCTATGCCATTTTGATAAAGAACCCGATCTGCTTTCACAAGCGACTACCTTACTTTCTTCTGACCAGGCTCACGTTATTAGCGCTGAGAAAAGCTACTACGTTGCTAATGTAATCGCTAAAATTGGTGATACCATACTCGCCACAAGCTATCAACCTGAGGCGACGGATCAAACGTTTAGTATAACAGACTACGCATCTTTACTTGCTACCCCTTTTTCTACTAAATTCCTTAACCAACTAAAAAAAGACCTCGCTATCTACCAAAATGCTTTCTCGCCAGCTTTGGCCATGCGTGTTTATCTACTTGCCTATGCATATTTTATTAAAGCAGGTCGATCTCATTCAGCAGCCTTCCAATTAAAAAAGATATTATTCTGTCTCCGGGATATTGGCTCCGCATTAAAACCGGAAACTTTCAAAACACATAAAAGTGTAAATCTACGAATGAGCCAGCTAGAAAGCATCGCTTTACAAGCCTTTCGCCTTATTTCTGGAACAGGAGAAGTCGCCAACCGTCCTCAAATTTTGAAATACCAAGAGATTCTCAACATAGCAACCCATGGGAAGGATAACTTTAACCACGAAGAAGAAGAAACGAACCAACGAACTATCATCTATAACTTACTAACCACATCTTCAGAGACAAGAGAGGTTATCGTTACCGTAGAAGAAATTCGATTGCGTTTATTCAAGCGCTGTCGAGGTGTTTTTGAAAAATCTATCCCCAAAAACCTATCTACTTTCCTCGGGTTCTCCAATCAATTCATTTCACCTTACAGTATGATCAATAGTCGGTTTTTGCGGCTTTTAGAGTTAAAATACCGTTGCGAAGTGTTGTATTGCTATTTAAAAGATGTTCTTCAGCTTCCTTCTATCTTTGAAGCAATGGAACCCCAAAAGGGTCAAAAAAAGTTTATTGACCTCATCAAAACCAAACTACAAGACGATAAAATCACTAAACATATTCGCCGACTTATCCCAGCGGAAATGGGCCAATTACTCACTTATGAAGAGCTGTTCATTTTTATTATTACGGAAGGAATTTTTTGCACCCGTGAAATCATCAGGACTATTAACCTCTTTTCCCCAGGCTATATCATTAACTACTCCTTCTTAGCTGATAATCATCGTAGAATGAGTTTATGGTGTCAAGCATACGAAAACCTAAAAGTGATTTTGAAGGAAGATGGAAAAGAACAATTAAGAAACCGTCTCCAATACATTATTGGCAATAATGCCATCTCTTTTCTTGAACCTAATTACCAAAGGGAGTTGGCACTACATAATTTCACAAAAGCTATTGAAATGCATACCGAGGGTCGGCTTTACAAGGGCTATGTATTAAATACTTACGCACTCGAAGATGATTTCAATGATAATTTTTCTCATTTCTGTGCAGCATTAGAGCGTTACCGATTGAACAATGGATCTATTGGAACAAAGGTTAAAAAATTGAAAGAAGAATTGAAAGACTCTAAGCTTTATGAGTACCGTTCTTATTTCCCGTTGCGTAGGAGCTAGAAGGTTGCTCCGTAAAGGCTTCTACCCCTCCCACAACACCACATCCGCCGGCGACAACTTCCAATCCAGCAACTCCCCCGGCTTTACCCACTCGTAGGCATCGTGGTCCATGAGGGTAAAGCTACTGCGCTTGAACGTGCAGCAATAGGCGATCAGTTCAATAGAAAAGTCAGGATAATCGTAGCGCGAAGTGCCAAAGTAACGATCAATTGTCACCTCCATGGCCAACTCCTCGTGGAGCTCGCGCTGTAGTGCCGCTTCCGGGGCTTCGCCAGCTTCTACTTTGCCGCCAGGGAATTCCCAATAGCCGCCCAGCGATTTTTCCGGCTTCCTCCGACAAAGGAAAATCTTGCCCTCTTTGTATATAATTCCGCAAACTACTTTGATCATATCTTACCCCTCGAGTTTCTCCAACCCTATCTCCGCTATCCTCAAATTCACGTAAGTAGTAATGTCCTCCGTCTCCTCTTTTAGCTTTCGCTTAATCTTGAGGGAGATCATACCGTCTTTAGCGCCAGGAAACTGAGACAAGATCCGTAAACGCTTGAGTTTAAGTTCCAGCCGCGACTTAAAAAGGGTACGAACATACGTCAGCTTCGACAAGTCAGAATAGGCAATTTTCAGTTGCTTAGGGCCAGACTTCAATGCACCCAAAAAGCTATCCTTAATCTCAAACTCCAATTCCAGGTGATCGCGCTCAACGTGCAACATACCGCTTACCTCGGCGAAACCATGGTAGGCGCCATCTGTCTTGAAAGGTAAAGTCTTTTCGAAAGGTTGCATCATAATAATAGTACTCGGCAATTAAGAGCGTGGATAAACCTTAAAGGTAAGAAAAGTAGACTAGTTGCGATACCAACCGGCAATCAGGCGTTGGGCATTGGCGACTGCCGTGGTTGCGGGTAGTTTCCTTTTTTCACTACCCCTTACTTGGGGGTTCTTGAATTCCTTCATCCGTTCGGCAAAACCGCCATCAAACTCAGGATGACACAATTCCTCCTCATAAAAACGCCGCGTGAGTGCGATGATCTCTTCGTCGTCGAAAATGACCACTTCGATCGTTAAAAAGCCACAGAACTCCGGATCACAAAGGTTTACTTTGTCCTCTTGGTGATTCAGGTAATAGGTCATTACGTCCCGGTAAGCCCCCTTAACTTCTTCCCACCTAGCGTCATCGTGTACAGCTATTTGATTAAGCGTAGCCGCTACCGCAAGTCTGGCAAAAACGTGTAGATTGGGCTCCTGTAGAAAATCTACCAAGTCGGAAACGCGCCGTTTTCCCGCAGGATAAAGAAAACGCCAGTACTCCTCGGTAATAAAATCCCCGTACCAATCATCCAGAAAAACCCTGCCCTGTCTAAGGTGGTCCAACAGGATTTCCAAACAAGCATCCTCCTCCAATTCCATCAACAACAGAATTGCTGACATTGGAAAATCTATCTCGTATTCTTCCATCTGATCTTGCCAGTAGGGATAGCGACGAATGGCGTCCTTCAGCATCGTTTGTAAATCAGCGACCAAAGTCTCGCGTGGAAGCTGTAAGATCGCAGGAAAATGTTCCTCTGCTTCGTCCAGCGACTGCTCGGTAAGCTTCGCCACTTCCGGATGTTTATACGCTGGGGCTACGGTAGTCGCTAAAGACGTATCATATTCTCGTTCTTCGTAGATACTGGAATCCTCACTTCCTCCCGAAGGAAAGGCCAAATGCACTTGCAATTGGTAGCCTATCCACTCCATCAACTCGTGGTCCTTACCCAGTAGTTCCCGTAACATCGGCATCCTTGAAGTGACGGCTGGAATTTGTTCGGTCGCAAAAAAGTACCGCATTACCACCTGCATATAAGGCACAAATTCATTATAGTGAAAAACCCTGCGGTCGGGATACAGCGACTGCAAGTCCAGGGCCTCTCCCAGTACGGAAGGCACCTCATCGTACTCTTGCTTAGTAATGTATTCGTTGGCCAGGTTGATCTTGGCCATCAAGTAATCGGGAAATTTCTGGACGATCTTTTTATTGATCTCAACCGCTTTCTTATGATTCCCAAGCTGCTCGTAGTAAACCGAAAGGTAATTCTGCAAAGCAGGCACCCGAGGATATTTCTTAATCAACTTGATCAAACGCGGCAGCACCTTTGGGTTGCTCCGCTGTACCAGCTTATGACAGCTGCTCAGCGTCTGGGCAACTTCCGGAGAATAGTGATAAGCATGATCTGCTTCGTCGGGATCACCCGTTAAAGCGTAGTGGTATTGTCGGGTATTTTCTTCCATCGTAGAATTACTAGTTACCGACAAAGATAAGAAGCAATCTCCTAATAACTCCAATCCCGCTTCCATACATCTATTAAATCAAAACTGATCTTAAACGAGGTGTCAGGCTTGCGGTTGTTCGCGTCGGCTACTACGCCAAAAACACCTACCCGCAACCTCCTGCGCGTACCTACTTTAAACACCCGTTCCACACCAGCAAAAAGCTCCTGATGGCGATAGTCACCATCTTGTAGCCATAGCATACCGCCACCTACGACCGTCTTGATCCGTGTCTTCTTCAGCAACGGAATGTTGTTGATGATCGCACCGTTGAAATGGTGGATAAAGTGCAGCTCAAAGTGCAAATTGGTCGTCGTCAGCGAGGTGTCCAGCGACTGGAAAGAGTTCAATGGATTGGAATACAAGAAAGGATCGCTCTGCCGAAACTGCTTCCAGTCAATAAAGCGCAGGTCATCAGTATTTACAAACTGCCCCATCTGCGCCCGGTAATGGGTGTTACCCAATGCCCCCAGCAATACTTCTTGCTCCAAGGCTGCCTCTAGATAGTCAAAGCGAATATCACTACCCAGGGTTTTATCCCAGCCTCGGCGGTGCAGCAGGCTCAGGGTTGGCCACTTGCTGCCCAGTATCACCTTGCGGTTGGGTTCGCGCATATAACGTTGCCCAGGGGTATAGCTCAGGGTATTGGTGGAAACAAAGGCTTGGTACCGTTCAAAATCAATAATCTCATCACCATCGGTCACTACGTCTTCCAGGAAGGAACCTACTTCATAGCCAGTAATCGGGCGACGGTCATTCCACGAAAAGCTAGACGTCAAACGCAAACCGTTTACCAACTCTATTTCGTGCCCTACCCGCAATGCATCCAGCAAGGTGTAATTACTCGGACGCAGCAAATTCAAATAAGCATCGTACTGATTAATCGCCTCAAAAGAACGCCCACCACTGATCGATACACTCCCCAACCGGAAAGGATCGTAGCGAAACCACGAGCTAAAATTGCCCTGTACATCACCATTGCGGAGACCATAATCAAGGTTTCCAGAATTACTCCATATCCGGCCGCTCTGGTAGCGCTTAAAACGTGAAACATAAGGCCCTACCCGCCAGCCACCTACCGGACTAAAATCGATCATCGATGCTAGCGAACTCACATAAAGGTGCGATTCTTCCCGCCAGTTCTGAATCCCTACGCCATCCCAGGCCAGCTCCAACAGGTTGATCTTATTATACAACTGCTCTACACTGTCGCGGTAAACCGGACTATTACGTACCTCCTGAATACTATCGCGCAAGTGAATCAGCTTTGCTTCGCGTTCCGCCAGTTCCTCCGTACGCGTACCCGCCCAGTAGTCACCGTCACGCTCGTAAGCTTCGCTGGTCGTCACTGCTACTTCGTTACCAAAAAACTTGTCAGGAAAAGCATAGTTGTGCTCATAATCAGAATACCGCAAGACCGTCGATCCTTCAAAAGTTTTCCGCTTGCCTTGCTTGCTCTGGTAATAAAACGCCAGCCGATCCACCGTCCAAAGGCTATCTCCCAACACGGTGTACGATTGCTCAATCCGGAAGTTATCCCCAAACAGCAAAGTACCCACCGGCAACTCCAGCGCCAATTGCTGAATCGTCCACTCGTCTTCCACAATCCAGATCGTCCCTTTCACGGTCGAGTTACCTTCCTTGCGTGGGATCACCTTGATCTCATTCACCAATCGCCCATCCAGGTAAGTCGTCCCCAGCAGTTCATATTTATAGGAGAGGATCGCATTATTACTCAATGGCGAAATCACAGGCGCATCCGCAATGCCCGGCAAATACACCAGGTTGCGATAAAAATTGAAATCCGTTTCCGCAAAAATCGGTAAAAACAACCCGTTCGTACTCCCATAAGCTTGGTAAGCCGTCCGCTCTTCTTTATACTGGCGAGGGTACTGGTAGTTCAGCATCACCTCCATTTCTACCAGATTGAGCCCAGCCAGCAAGGCCTGGTTTTCAGCCGCCTCCGCCGCAAAGGGGTCCGCATCCGGTGCCGACAAATCTACCTCTACTTTTGGTGCTTCCTCACGCGGTGTCACCTCACTTTCTTCTACCGCCTTCAGGTACACTTTCGTCCGATAGCTATCCGCCGAACGCAGCTGCCGGTCTTTATTTTCAATCACTTTCCTGATCACCGCATACGCCGGGTCTTTATCCTTGGCCGACACCACAATCTCTTCCAGGTCAAAGCTAGAGGTCGACAGCTGTATATTCACCCAGGCGGTGTCCCCGACCAGCATCACCCGCTCCGACTTGCTCTCATAGCCCAAGCTCGAAAACACCAGATTGTATTCCCCTTCCACATCCAGGCGCATCTCATAGTTACCTTCCCCATCACTCACGGTTCCGGTCTTCAATTGCTGCACGTACACATTGGCATAAGGCAGTGGCTCCCTAAATTCGTTGATAATCCTACCCGTTATCACCTGTGCCTGCAAAGCTTGCAAGCCAATAACAACAAACAAACTTAGCAGCAGGGAAATTCTAATGGGCCGGCGAGAAAAAAAAGTTAGCATGGTCTTCGTTATTTATCACTCTTGTGACGAATACTTAACGCGCAAGGTTGTTTAAAGGATATTAAAATTATCAGAAACGCTGTTAATGTTTACTTAAATCCATGACTTCATACGCCTTTGGGGCCTCCCCCGCTTGAGGCGGGGTCGCTATGCTCCGCCCTACCTGCATTCGCAAGCAGCCCCTCCACTGCGTTCCGGGTCCAAGGGGCTGCGCAGCGCTAGTCCTTTTTGAGTTGGAAAAGTGTATCCGAAAGCATGGCTATGCCCGTTATCATACGCTGTTCGGCCTC